>VEMY01000011.1 GCA_009711825.1 Bacillota bacterium
CAGCTAATCCTTGACTCATGGGGCATAAACGCCAATCTAAAACTGCCAACGGTTAGCGAACTTAGACAACTCAAATACAGCTTCGATAAAGCAACGGTTATATGACCATAATTTAGTTCTTTTGTCCCAGATTGAAAATCCCAGTGATTTCAGGCTTCGCTGGGGTTTTTGTAATCATTGAACTGTAAAACTCGGGTGATAGCATAAAAAAAACAGCGGTTAAACCGCCAAGAATAAACGCACAAATTTAAATATCCCAAAAAGCATCGCTACCAGGAAAACAATCCGTAAAAGTGCATTTCGCATAACTACGGATGACATATAATCCCTCCTGACATCTCAGATTAATTGTCACTCTTTATTATACTTATATCAGATTTTCGTCAACAGTTGCTTTATTCCTTCAACGTGAAAAAATAAACTTAATAAAAAATAAGCGCCACAGACGCTTATTTCAAAGTCCCTTCTTTTATACGCTGGTACTGAACCTGCCCGGCCAAAATCTCCTCCAGGGCAATGGTAACCGACTTCTTTGATTTGCTTTTCACAAGCTGTGCAGCACCTTGTTGCAGCAATCTAGCCCGCCGGGCACTGGAAACAACCAAAGTGTACTTGCTTTCAACTTTTGTCAATAGTTTATCAATGGATGGATAAATCATTTAAGTGCCTCCTCAAATTGTTCACTTTTCGATGCCAAGCGATGGGCAAAAGTTTCCGGCTGAACCGATGAGAGAATTACATGCTGGCTGTCCATGATTAAAACCGCCCTGGTTTTCCGGCCATATGTTGCATCAATAAGGTAACCCCGCTCCCGGGCTTCCTGGATTAAACGTTTTACAGGAGCGCTTTCCGGGCTAATCACGCCGACGATCCGACTTGAAGCAACTATGTTGCCAAATCCAATATTGACCATTTGCATCTCAAAAAACACCCCTATTCTATATTCTGAACCTGTTCGCGAATTTTCTCCAGTTCAGATTTGATATTTACTGCTAGATTTGAAATTGGATATAATGCGCTTTTTGAAGCAATGGTATTGACCTCTCTCAGCATTTCTTGCCCCAAAAATTCCAGCTTGCGCCCCTTCGGTTCGTTTGTCTGCTGAACTGCGCCAAACTCTCTGATATGTTCGCGCAGCCGCACTAACTCCTCGTTTATATCAGACTTATCAATCAAAAGCGCAATCTCTGTTAACACGCGGACATCATCGATTTGCTCGTCAAGGCGGACTATACGCTCGCGAAAACGCTGTGCGACAGTATCCTTTTGAACAGAGGCCAAATTTGCTAATTCCCCCGTCATAGTTTCGATATTGGCAAGGGTATTAAGTAGATCCTGCCACAAATATTCACCTTCGCGCAACCGGTCTGCGACCAAGCTCTGCACCAATACTTCCACACCCTGGCAAAACTGGTCGGCGTCGGCCTCGCGCTGAGCACCAGCGCCAATCATATCCGGTAAGGTCAACAGGCGAACGGGATCAAAACTTTCCAATTTGCGCTCCGCCATTATTGTATCCAAAATTGTCATATAATCCTGATACACATCCTGATTGAGGCGAATATTTCCCTTTCCCTCCAGCCGTTCCGGCTGCACGCGTATGTCGACCCGGCCCCGTTTCAGATGCTTTTTTATAAGATTACGAACTGGCATCTCCAAGTGAAACAAATTTTCCGGCATTCGGCAATGAATGTCCAGAAAACGATGATTGAGAGTTCGAATATCGACAAGGTAAAGACTATCTCCTGCTTTAACGGTTCCAGATTTAAAACCAGTCATACTGGCAATCACACGCATCGCCTCCCGTCACGCAACTATTTTACCGAAGATGGTAATAGATTACAAGCATTATCTACTCGGAAGCAACAACCTCCGCATCCGTCCGAGGATGAGCGGAATTACAGATGCTCCGCCAATTAACAGCCAGTCAGACGGACATAAAGCAACTGTGTCAAAAACCTTTTGCAACACAGGATTATACACCGCCAACCCCAAGAGGGCGAACGAAAAGATTATCGCACCCACAAACCACATATTCGCACTTAGAGGCGCCGCCCTGCCACTGTCATCAGCCCGACAGGCAAGCGAGTAAATGAGCTGCACGCATATAAGTGTAGAAAGGGCCATCGTTCTAGCATGTTCCAGAGTTAAACCCCGGGCCAATCCGATGGCAAAAACCATTAACGTAAGCACACCGATACTGAGACCGGTAAAAAGGATTCCCGCCCCCATGCCTCTTGCGAGAATTCCCTCATCAACCGGTCGGGGCGGACGCTTCATTATGCCAGGACTTCCGGGTTCCATACCCAAAGCAAGCGCGGGCAGACCGTCTGTTACCAGGTTAACCCACAGAATCTGAATCGCCCGTAATGGCAACGGAAATCCGAGCAACATCGCAAAAAACATTGTACAGATTTCACCGGCGTTACATGAGAGCAAAAAGCGGATAAACTTACGTATATTATCGTAAATAATTCTGCCCTCTTCCACGGCAGCAACGATTGTGGCAAAGTTATCGTCGGCCAATACCAGGCTGGCCGCTTCTTTGGTGACCTCAGTGCCTGTCACTCCCATTGCGATTCCTATATTCGCCTCTTTTACAGCCGGAGCATCGTTTACCCCGTCCCCGGTCATTGCCACCACATGCCCCCGTTGCTTGAGAGCTCGGACTAAGCGCATCTTATGTTCCGGATAGACCCGGGCACACACCGACAACCTGTCAACCCGACGCAGCAAAGCTTTGTCAGATAGCGCTTCTATTTCAGCGCCGGTAATTACGCTGTCCTGGGAATAGGGAAGGTTTATCCGTCTGGCAATCGCAAGGGCAGTCGCCTTATGGTCGCCGGTTATCATCACCGGTCTGATTCCACCGCGCAGACATGCTAGAACCGCGCTGGCCACTTCCGGACGCGGAGGATCATCCAGCGCCGCAAAGCCAACAAACACCAGATCTGTATCAGCCTGTTCACGTTGCCGGGGGCAAGCTGCTGAAGCCTTATAGGCCAAGGCAATTACCCGATAAGCCTGATTGGCCCACTTTTCATTAACTTGTTTAATTTCCGCCACCGTCGCCGGCCCCAGGGGGGCGACTCCCCGTTGGGTAAAATAGGTGCTGCAGCGAGATAAAATCACATCGGGAGCCCCTTTAGCCAGGACAAGATAATGTCCTCGGGCAGCATGACGAACCACAGTGCTCATCATTTTTTTACTGGAGTCAAAGGGAAATTCCTCAACCGCCTCATATTTCGTTGACAGAAATCCCCTGGAAACCCCAAATTTTCGAGCCAGAACCAGCAAAGCGCCGTCAGTTGGGTCACCGATAATTGTATAACCCCGCTGCTTATCCCCCTGTAAATGAGAATTATTACAGAGGGCGCTTATCTCTGCATAGATTTCCCGGGCCTCCCCGCGCACCCTGTTAAGGCCCAGAACCTCACCCACCGGCGCATAGCCCTTGCCGGTGACAGAGAGCTGTTCACCGGCAAGATAGACCTTATCTACAGTCATTTGATTCTGGGTCAGCGTCCCGGTTTTATCAGAACAGATCACAGTCGCACAGCCCAAAGTTTCTACTGCCGGCAATTTCCGGACAATCGCTTTTCGCCTTAGCATCCGTTGTAGGCCAATGGCCAGGCATAAGGTTACCACTGCAGGCAACCCTTCCGGAATTGCGGCCACAGCCAAACTGACTCCGGCCATAAACATCTTGTATATTGCTTCACCCCGCAGCATACCCGCGACTGCCACAAAAACGCTAATCAATACACAGACTGTAACCAGCACCCTCCCTAAACGGTTAAGACGCATTTGCAGTGGAGTAGGGTCAGTCTGGGCATGCTGCATCATGCCGGCAATTTGTCCCATCTTGGTTTTCATACCGGTGGCAACAACTATGCCGCTGCTGCGCCCCCTGGTCACCAGGCACCCCATATATGCCATTACCTGTGAATCTTCTCCCTTTTCAGATTTGGCAACCGGCACAGTCTCTCCGGTCAATGGGGATTCTTCAACTTCCAAACTAATGGAATCGAAGATTCGGATATCGGCCGGCACTTTATCGCCTGCCCTGAGGAAAACAATATCGCCCGGCACCAAAGATTCCGCCGGCACCTGGGTGATTTCGCCATTACATAATACACGTGCATTGGGAGCGGTCAGATTCTGTAACGCTTCCAGCGAGCGTTCAGCCTTGTATTCTTGAGCAAAGCCCAGTATTGCGTTGAGGATTATAATTATAAGGATTGTGAGCGCATCGTGAAACTCGCCCAGAAAAGCAGAAACCAAAGTCGCTGCCAGCAGAATTAGGACCATAATATCGCCAAATTGGCTTAACAGCATTAATAGGGCAGACTTATTTGACTCTGTATCCAATTTGTTTGCGCCGTGTTTAGCCAATAGTTCTTGACGTCTCTTACCGCTCAAACCCTTGCCAGGGTCTGTATCCAGACTCAGAAACAACTGCTCCAGATTTCCAAGGTCAGAAATTTTCACAGCTCCCCCTCCCCATTTTTTATAAATATGCCGGAGGGGGCGCCAGTATTAGAGTTGTTTTTACAAGGGCTCTATTCTATACTTTAGATTCAGGGGGGATTGCAATGAATCTAGACGGCTTCTTTTTTACCGCCTTAATAAAAGAATTAGAAACCGAATTAACCGGCAGTCGCGTTGAGGAAGTGTACACGGATTCTGATAACAAACTGTATCTTCAGCTTCGGGCGCCTGGTCGCACTCAAAAACTTATGATATCCGTGATTTCGCCGCCATTTACTTTTTTCTTGGCAGAAACTGTCGGGAGTAAAAACCGAACCGGGTTTACGCAAGTTCTGCGCAATGCCCTGGCCGGCAAATTCCTGACCAAAATCACCAATTCCGCATTTGATCGCTGGGCTAGTTTCTACTTTGCCGACACACCGGACGCTTCACCCGCCTATACCCTGGAACTGGAGCTTATGGGACGCCAAAACGATTTAACCCTTACTGATAACACGAAAATCATCGCTACCTCCCGGATTGGCGACTCAGAACAGCGCACACTCCAGCCCGGGCATAGATTTACGCCACCACCAACTTCAAACAAGCTTAAACCTCAAGATCTCTCTGCTGATTATTTGGAACAACTCCTGGCTCAACGCCCCGCGGAAAAAATCGCCCAAAGTCTAGTTAGGCTGGTTTTTGGCGTCAGTGTTGTATTGGCAACTGAAATTTGTCACCGCGCCAAAATTGACCCCAGGCAACCGGCGAATATCGATGATATCCCTCACCTGATTCAAGTCATAAACGTACTGACAATGAATTGCCTGGAAAACAATGTCCGTCCGGTTGCATACTTTAATGGCAACGAATTACACAGCATTTACTGGACCGAGCTCACCCATCTCCATGAACTCAGGGAAGAACGTCTTGCATCACTGAGCCAGGCATTGGCACTGCAATTCAGCGCTTGGCGCAATCAGCAACTAATCAAAGATAAACAAAACATTGCCAAACATATTCACGCCCGACTGAAACGAACGGAAAAAAAACTCGGCAAGCAGTTAAAGGAATTAGAGACTGCCAAAAACCATCAGCAATTCAGAGAAATTGGCGACACATTGCTTGCGGGCTTATATCAAATTGGTAAAGGTCAATCAACTGTAGAACTGATCAATCCGCATAATGCAAAGTCAATGGAGATTCGGTTAAATCCGGAGCTGTCGGCCTCAGAAAACGCTCAAAGTTATTATCGCAAAGCCCGTAAATACAAAGATGCAGCAAAAATTGTTCAGCAGCAAATTAACAAAAGCCGCCAACTGATAAATTACTTAGAATCCCTGCACTATAGCCTCGAACAATGTAAAAACTCTGCAGAGCTGGAAGAAATCATCACCGAAATGCGTGAGCAGGGCCTGTTTAAAAAGCGGCAGAAAAAGTCTGCTAAGGGAGAAGCCAAACTCCGCTCGGAATTTATTCGTCAACAGACACCCTTAGGTGAGAACGTGTTGATTGGCAAAAACAATCGCCAAAATGATTTGTTGACTTTACATGTTGCAAACAAAAACCATATCTGGCTGCATGTCAGGGATTACCCCGGCAGTCATGTGATTCTCGAGACACCCGACCCGGACCAAAATTCGCTTGAATATGCGGCTTCACTGGCCGCATGGCATTCCAAGGCCCGCGGCGCCGCCAAGGTTGAAGTAGTGTATACTTCGGTCCGCAATGTAAAAAAAATCCCCGGCGGAAAACCGGGAATGGTTAATTATTACAATTACCGCTCACTTGTTATCGACCCCCGTGCTCATATGCAAACAACTCCCGCAACCGCTGGCGGAACTCCTCGGGAGGACCGACAGTAACACTGACTGGCATGCTGGTAATAGGATGTTGAAATTCTAGAGTTCTCGCATGAAGCAGATGCCCTGCAAGCTGGGGGTCGCTATGACCATAGGTTGTGTCCCCGACTACCGGAAATCCCATGCGCGAAAAGTGTACTCTGATTTGGTGGGTACGACCGGTTTCCAGTTTAACCGCCAGCAAGGTATGGCGCTGGAACCGCCTGAGAACGTTAAAGTGGGTGATTGCCTCCTTGCCGTTTTCGACTATCGCCATTTTCGTCCTGTTCTTTGGATGTCTGCCAATCGGTCCCTCAATTCGTCCCTTGTCATGGGAAACAATGCCATGAACCAAAGCCAGGTAGGTCCGCGAGATCTGCCTGGCTTTTAACATCTCTGAAAGGCGCCATTGGCACTGATTGGTTTTTGCCACCAGCAGGAGCCCGGATGTATCTTTATCCAGCCGATGAACAATTCCCGGCCGATGCGCCTCTGTTTCTGATAAGCCGACGCCAGTCCCCAGGAGCGCGTTGACAAGGGTGCCTGAATGATGCCCTGGTGCTGGATGCACCACCATTCCTACCGGCTTGTTCACAATTAGCAGCCATTCATCCTGATAGCGAATGTCCAAGCGAATATCCTCATGGCAAACTGTGTCCGGTTCGGGTAGCTGTGTCAAGATGATTGTGTCCCCCGTACCCAGAACATGACGCTTCTTTGTTATCACTTGACCATTGACAGTCACCATTCCCCTGTTTATATGGTTCTGCACGCTGCTGCGGCTTAAATGAGTATTGGTCAGCGCCAGATATTTATCCAGTCGAGTGCCTGCGCTTTCAGCGTCGACAACAAATCTATGTTCCATGTTTACTCCGCTCCCCCCGCCAGTCAACAAACAGGTCCAGGGCAAACAGCCCGACTCCAATAACTATCGCCGAATCAGCTATATTAAACACCGGCCAAAACCTAAAATCCAGAAAGTCAACAACCGGTCCGTGAAACAGCCGATCAATCAAATTGCCTGCGGCGCCTCCTAATTGCAGGCCAAAGGCAATCTGCAGCAATGCATGATGCTTCATCTGTCGTGCATAGACAATCAGCACTGTAATCACAGCCAAGGTAACAAGTATAAAAAAGAGCCGTTGATTGGGCAAAATGCCAAAAGCAGCACCCGGATTGCGTATGTAAGTAATATGGAATATATCAGGGATAATCGGCACTGTTTGCCCCACATTTAAAGAAGCTGTAACCAGGTACTTACTGACCTGGTCAATGACGATGACTAAGAGTGCCAATGAAAAAAACTTCTTCATTTCATTCCTCCTGACGGGGCTGTTCCTGCACTGAATCACTGGTCCCGTATGTTTCGAACTTCGGCCAGGTAAAGCCGGTACTATATGCAGGTTCAGAAACGGGTTTGCCGCTGCCACCCAATTCATTATCGCTGCAGCGCAGGCAGGTGCTGGCATACGGCAGCGCTTGCAACCTTTCGGCATCAATTGGCCGATGACAACTGGAACAGGTAAAATACTCCCCACTTTCTATACGTTCAAGCGCCAGCCGGATTTGGCCTGCCACATGCTCATTGTTTGCCGAAAAGGCAGCATCCATATTCCGGGTATAATTATCTGTGGCCACATCAGCTGGATGGTTGTCAAACACCGTCAGCTCATGGCTGTAATCCCGTAAATTTTCGCTGCCGTCTTCGTTCGTTACAGCTTCAACCTCTGCCAACATTTTTAAAAGCCGTTGTTTTTGGATTTGGAGGTTCATTACTGTCTTCCCTTCTAAGGATTCAAATGTTGTTGTACAATCACAATTAAATCAGCAATAAAATCGCCAATCAGCGGCAGGTTCAACACCACAAGCCGTTGCAGGATGTAAATGGTGAACGCACCCAACAACGTCATGCCGATGGCGATACCAAAACCCCGGGACAAACCACCGATGAAATTTACCATTAAATAGCGACGAGGATTGTTGAGCATTTCCAGATAATCAGCGATATTGAACTTTTCCATATTAGCCGACGCCCGTTGCAACTCTTTGTATAACTTATCTGGAATTCTAGTCTCGTCGTCCACAGTTCGCCACCCCTCTTTTACCTTTCCCCGGCAACAGCCATTTCAACCAACTTCCGGGCCAATAGTTCCCCGGGATCGATAATTTCCACCCCTTCCAGCAGTAACGGTAGCTCTGTGCAGGCAGCGATAACTGTCTCGGCTCCCCGGGTTTTAAGATGCCGGTAGACTTCTTTGGCCTGTTGCCTGCTCAATTCCACTTCCCCGGCTTTAAATCCATAAATTGCAGTCATCAAGAGCTTCTGGGCCTCGGCGTCGGGATAAAGGAATGGCACATGTTTTCTGCGATAGAGACCGGCAGCCAGAGTCCCATCGGTGGCCAAAACCCCAACCTGTCTGCAATCGGACACAGCGTCCAGGGTTACAGAGATCATATTGACGAATTCTATGGATAGATTACGTTCAACCACAGGCAAAAAATAATGGGCGGTGTTGCAAGCGACAGCCAGTAGATGGGCACCTTGATTAATTAACCCTTGGGCCATTTGCGTAAGTTGTGAAACGACAGGTTCCGGCTCATTATGTAAGATTGCCAAAGTCCGGTCGGGAACAGCAGGATTGCTGTCGACAAGGACACGCAGATGCTCCTGTTCATTCTCTACCGGTAGCGCTTGATAGAGTTTGGTCATGAAATCTACTGTCGCCATTGGTCCCATACCGCCTAGGATACCGATTGTCTTCATCATTATACTTGTGGCCTCCTTCACACTAGTTGTAGCTGCCACAGGCCCGTCAAAAATTAATTATACTGCATCCCCTTAAGCCAGGCAAACATTTCCGGTAGCCAGCAAAGATAACTGCCGGCCAAATCCCGGGTACGATACATCCAACCAGCGAACCGGCCCAATCCGGGACTGGCCATCGGCACGGCTGGCCAACAACGCCGCAGCCATCAGCAGGCGATGATCCTCCGAGTAGAAATTAGCTGGCCGAAAGCGACGCCCCCCCCAGATCACAAGCCCATCTTCCACTTGCTCACAATCCACTCCAAACCTCTTCATCAGCGTGAGGATGCCTGCGAGACGATCGGATTCTTTAAACCGCAGCTCCCTTGCCCCCCGGACCACAGTTCGGCCGCGGGCACAGGCGGCCAGAGCGGCCAGTATCGGTAATTCGTCGATGCAAAATGGAATCACTTCCGGGGGCACATCGATGCCCCGCAGCTCAGATTCTCCGATTATCAAGTCTGCAACTGGTTCGCCATGCAAACAACGAGCATTGGAGTATTGAATTGTTGCGCCCATTGCTTCTAGAAGCTTTAAGATGCCCGTTCGGGTCGGATTAATGCCAACACCAGTGAGTGTTATTTGTCCTCCCGCTGCTGCACATGCCAACCAGAAAGCCGCTGCCGATATATCGCCCGGAACGGTGTACTTAGCGGGGAAATTTAAGTTTCTGCGCCCCTGCAGGGTGATGGAGGGCTCTCTTGTCTTCAGATCAGCTCCCATCAGCTTCAGCAACCGCTCGGTATGATCACGGGTTTGCTCCTTTTGAATAATCTCAGTTTCGCCGTCAACAGCTAAACCTGCCAGCAATATCGCGCTCTTTACCTGGGCACTGGGCACTGTCAGCTTGTGAGTTGCCGGCTGTGGCTGGCCTGGGGCAATGACCAGTGGCAACTGGCCGTAATTGTTTAAGTAATTTACATGCATCCCCATTGTCTGCAGATAGTCGCCTACCCTGGCCATTGGGCGCTGGCTCAATGATTTATCACCAATAATGTGCAGGGAGCCGTTGGTGAAGTGAGCGCCTAGTCCCATCATTAAACGTGCTGTGGTCCCAGAATTTCCAGCATAAATCTGACATTTGCGCTTTTGCCAGCCAGTTCTAGGGCTGCTGGTCAAGAGCTCCGCCCCCTGCCAGGAATAGTTCCCTCCCAGGGCATGTAAAGCAAGCAGAGTATGCAGGCAATCCCGTCCGGTATTGAGATTACTTACCAAGCTTTGCTTGCCGGTCAGAAAACTAAAAATCAACGCCCGATGGCTGATAGACTTGTCTCCGGGAACAAAGGGCTGGCCACAGATGTTGACAGGGCCGTCTACGATAATTTCCTTTGCCGCATGTTTCGCCAGCAATCACGCAACTCCTTTCCTTCAAACTCAACCTGAGCCACTCCCCCGCCTTTACGAGGCAGAATTATTGTTACCAAATCAGAGCGATTCTTTTTGTCCCGTTTCATCAGCGCCAGCAATGTATCGCCGGAGATATCCGGCAATGGCGGCCGCGGGGTCATGCGCAAACGGACCAAAAGCTTTTCAGCATAATCAGCGGCCAGCAGCGCTTTGGAGACAGCCAGATGAATACTGAATTCAAGACCCCAAAGTACTGCTTCTCCATGCCATAATCCAGAACCCGCCGCCTCCAGGGCGTGGGCTAAAGTATGTCCCAAGTTCAAGACCTGCCGACACTCCCTTTTGTCCAACGGGTCGGACGCCACAATCTGATTCTTGTAGCTAAGGCACCTGGCGATCATAGCTGGAGCTGGAAGTTCCGGCCGGAAAGATGGTAATTCGCCCCATAACAACTGGTATTTACAGACCTCACCCCAGCCCGAAAATAACTGACGCGGCGGCAACGTATGGAGAAACTCAGATGCCGCCCACACAAGCTCCGGAAACCAAAAGGCACCAAGCAAATTTTTCGCTCCGAGAAAGTTTATCCCGCATTTGCCGCCAACAGAAACATCCACCTGTGCGAGCAAAGTTGTGGGAACCAGAATTGTCCTGATACCCCGTTTCCATACAGACGCGGCGAACCCGCCCAAATCGCACAGAGCACCGCCACCAAGGATAATTAAATAGGAATTCCGAGTTACATTATGAGCATTAAACCAGTGCAAGATCCTGTTTAGATAGCTGGGAGATTTGAGACCATCGCCCAAGGAAGGCAAAACCAATTGAGCATCAGGCTTTATCCCTTCAGTTGCCAATTTATCGCCGTGTAAAGCGATTACAATTTTCTCGGAGAGCAGCAGCACTTGTGCCTGGGGTTTGAAAGCCGCCGCCATTTCCTCCAGCTGCCTGCCAATAAATATCCTGCACTGGCCGTGGGGATGATAACCCTCTAAGATTTGCATGCCTGAGTCCTCTGCAGCCATTTATTCTGCAAGCTTTGATAAGCGGCGTTCAATTCAGAAAGGGTGTCGCCTCCCAGTTGCTTTACTAGGCTTGCCGCCAACTCCCAGGCACATACAGCTTCCGCAATGGGCGCCACCGCGCCAACGGCGGTAACATCATGCCTGAGAACCGGTGCCGGCGCCGGTCTACCGCTGACCGTATCAAAGCTGGACAGGGGTTGATCCAGGGTCGGTATTGGCTTTACCGCCAGTTCCAGGATAATCTGTTCTCCGTTGCTCATCCCACCCTCAATGCCTCCGGCGTTGTTAGTTTCCCGTCGGAAGTGCCCGTCTATCGGGGTAAAGGCATCGTGGTATTGGGAACCGGGGGCGTTTGTCAACGCAAAAGCCTGCCCAAATTCCACCCCTTTCACCCCAGGGATACCAAACATTGCTCCGCCTAAAAGCACATCCAGTCGCCGGTCCCAGTGGGCAAAAGTGCCTACACCACCACAAAGCCCGGTCACAGTAAGTTCGACCACACCTCCTAGGGTGTCCCCCGTTTCCCGTGCCTGATCCAAGATTCGGTCATACTCAGTTCTACCGGCGATGGTTTTGATTCGACTTTTTATCTCAATTCCTAGGGGCCGAAGCAATTGCAGAGCTAAACCGCCCACAACTGTACGCACAACCGTCTCCCGGGCGCTGGCCCTCTCGGCCACATCATGGATGTCAGCCAGCTCATATTTTACTAAACCGGGCAAATCGGCATGTCCGGGCCGGGGAACAGTCACGGGGTTTTGCGGACGATCCCTTACCTGGTTGGGAACAAGCACCATTATCGGCGTGCCCAGAGTACGGCCCTGGGCAACACCTGATACGATTTGAAACTTATCCTGCTCGGTTTTCATCCGCGGCCCGCGCCCCGGCGCCATGCGGCGGCGTTCCAGCAACTCGGCCAGCGTGGCCTCGTTCACCGGAACCTGGGCAGGAAAACCTTCAATAATTGCCCCTACCTGGTTGCCATGGGACTCACCGGCTGTAAGAAATCGCATCCGTTCACGCTCCTTTGCTAATAGTATGAACAAAAATGGGCGCTGAAGCGCCCGTCTTACTCAATTTCACTGGCATTTAAAGATCCAAACCGTTCAATCTCACTCCAATCGTCGCTGTTAACTATCTCCAACTGCGCTTCCAGAAGACTGCGGAAACGGCTGCGGAAAACATGGGCCTGCTTGACCAGCTCTTCAACTTCACGCTGAATTTTCTTGGCCCGAACCTGGGATTCTTCAATACCCCGGCGGGACTCTCGCTCAGCTTCCTTACGAATCAGCTCCGCTTCGCTCATCGCAGTTTCCTTGACTTCTTTGGCAGTCTGTTGAGCGACAACTATCGCATTATGCAGGGTTTCCTCAATCTTTGTATAATGCTCGAGCTTGTCTTTATATTCCTCGATTTTCTGCTTCATTGCCATATTTTCTTTGACGATTGCCTCATAGTCTTTAACAATCCGATCGAGAAACTCATTTACTTCATCTTCATCATATCCACGAAAACCCTTGCTAAATTCTTTGTTGTGAATATCCAATGGCGTTAATGGCATATTCTTCACCCCCATCCTGATTTTGCGCTGATACACTAGAATTCGACAATTTCCGAATTTATCCTTCAGCTACATATACTTTTTTACGATTATTTTCAGGCGGCCCTTTCTCGTCTCAGGCCCCAGTTCGGCCAACTCAACCCGGCCCTTGCCACGAACAGAGATCACATCGCCGGCATTCAGTTGGAAAGAGGGTTGGCTGATCTGACGCCAATTAACCTTGACTTTTTCGGATTTAATTAAATCTACAACTCGGTTACGGCTAGTTCCCAGTCCGGCGCCTAATACCGAGTCAAGTCTGGCGGAAGCGACAGTGGTCGATACAGTTCGTACCGGCTCTTGATTATATTTTACTGTGTACGGCGGCACTTCCACCGCAGTGGCCTTCAGGCGGTTAATCTGATCAATTGACAGTAAAGTTGCGCTGATTTCCTCAGCCGCAAAGACCTGTGCGCCACCATCAAATGTTAAGATATCGCCAACCATATTGCGCTTGATCCCCAATCCCAAAAGTGCACCTAGATAATCCCGGTGCGATAAATGCCGGGTGTGGTCTGAGAGTGAGATTTCCAGGAGATTTATCGGAAATTCGATATCATCGGGACGTAAATAATCGGGGTAAATGGCAAGTCTTTGATATTCTGCGTCAGGATAGCCCCCTGACTCTGAAAATCTAACGCCAAAATAATTTCCGACCAATGGGCGAACAAAGTCCCGGTGAAAAGGGTCGAGAAAATCTGTAAACTTCGTCTGCTGGCGTTCACTGACAATATCACAACAATCAAGCACTCTTGCGATTAGAATTTTTTCTACACCCTGGGGCAGTCCATCCAAAAATTTTCGATTCACTTACAACGCTCCCCGGAGAAAGCTTAGTAAGATCAGCAAAATTATCGGCGCCAGATCAAGGTAACCATGTCCCATTTGGATTGGTGGAATAACTTTCCGCAGCGGCGCTAGCACAGGTTCAGTGATTGCATGTAAGACAGCGAACGCTTCACCAAGCAACCCACCGGGGCGGGCGGGAAACCACGAAAGGATAATTCTAGCCCAGAGCAAATATGTGAAAAAAACAACCAGCCTGCTTAAGAAATAGTTTATTGGCATCCTAGTCACTCCTTAATTAGAAAAAATTGCACTGCCGACCCGGACCATGTTAGCCCCAGCTGCCACAGCCAGTTCAAAGTCATCGGACATACCCATGGAAAGCCAGCGCATCTTAACATTGCCCGGCAATTTGCCGGCGCCTGTTTCAGCGAATTGATTGGCAAGGTTAGCATACCACGAGCGTGTTTGCTGACTATCGGCTTCCAGGGCGGGAATAGTCATCAATCCCTGGATTTCGAGATTGTTCAACTCCGATAGAGATGTGATGAAATCCGGAAGTTCGCCAGGCAAAATTCCTGCCTTATTGGGATCCCGGGCAATATTCACCTGAACCAAACAGCGGAAGCGCAGATCTTTTTTTAAAGCGTATTCATTTAGCGCCACAGCAAGCGGCCAGCGGTCCAGTGAATGAATCAAAGAAAACTGTGGTAAATACTTAATTTTGTTAGTTTGGATACGGCCAATCATATGCCAACGAACCTCCGCTTCCACCGCCTGTAGCTTTTTCAATCCTGCCGGCAATCGGTTTTCGCCAAAATCGCAATGTCCGGCAGCAATTAAAGTTTGAATTGCATCTACAGACGCAGCTTTACTGACCGCAATCAGGCGAATATCACAGGGGTCTCTCCCTGCCGACTGGGCAGCCCGCTCTATTCGCCTGCGAATCTCGATTAAGTTGGTTTGTAAACTATCCATTCCTTAGCCACCACCGTTTCAAGAATGAAGCCCATCTCGGCGGAACAAGAACTTGCTGGCCCTCACGGAGACAGGACACATATACAGATTCACCATCAGCATAGTATTCTTCAATTGCAGCATATACCGGCGTGTTGCCTCTAAGCACAAAAACCCCCGTCTGATCGCCGTCGGAATAAAGCGCCTCCTTAGGCAATTCTGCCCTGAAAATATTATCTTCAACCACAGAGACAGAAAGTTGACGTTCCAAGACAAACCGATCTGGCAATTCGGGGACAGACCAGAGCACCCAAAATCTATCATTCTTTAAAAGTACATCCCGGACAATGCCCCGTGCCCGCACTGTGCTGCCTGTCGATGAAGAAATAAGCAAAGTGCGCGCCGAATACTCAGGATAACCAGCCAAAGGGGTCAACAATTGAAAAGAAATGTTCTCAATAATTGTTGCAAGAGCCTGTCCCTTGTCAACACCGAAGCTAGATTGGGTCTCGACGCCATGCTCAATAACTGCCTCAGCAGCGATAATGGTATCCGGGCTCAATTGCGTTTGCAGCCCTAGTTTTTGTTCATGCCCATCGGGATGATAATTTACTAAGCCCGCCATCGGTGTTGTAACGGCCAACCCAGCCTGTTCGTTGAACACAGCAATTGTCTGACCGACCCTAGTCCTGCTCCCATTATCAATACTTGGCTCATATGTGCCCGTAACAGGCGCCGCCACTATATGTTCGTTCCGCAGTACCACCGAACCGGTCTCGGTGACAACCTCATGGTTGGTATAGCGAACTACAACTTTCTGCACCAAACTTACCTGCAAGCGGTCGAGGAGCTGAAAGCCTAATAACAGCATAACGAAACAGACGGTAATAATTAATAAATTCCGTCGGAGATTTAATCTTCGTTTGGCTGTTTTGCCGCCTTTTACCACTGTGAACTGGCGTTTTCTCATTCTCTTCCACCTCTGCCCCAGTAATTATAACATAGAACAGAGTGCAAATTAAGCTTTCATTCTTTAAGCGGCCAGGACTGGGCGACCTCGACTAAAATAACATCCTTGCCCAATTTCCTAATTTTCTCCCACGGCACCTCCAATTCCTTTTCGGTGGAGGAAAATAAACGCCACTTGCCCTCTCCCGGGAGTATCATTGCCTTCACAGTTCCTTCATTGACGTCCAGAACTAAATCATGAATTCGGCCCAATACCTTACCGTTTTCCAAATTTACAACCCGTAAACTTTTTAAATCTGATATTTTCATAGCACTCCCTCCCAGTACATGATATGACTAGAGCCTCATCAGATAAAACAAAAAGGTCCGCCGGGACCTTAATTATCTTCTTTAATATACTTCCGTAGATTTTTTAACGCCGCCTTTTCAAGACGTGAAACCTGGGCTTGGGAGATGCCAATTTCATCGGCAACCTCCATCTGCGTTTTACCTTCGAAAAAACGCAGGTTTAAAATAGATTTCTCACGTACGTTCAGCCGATGCAGCGCCTCTTTGAGGGCGATTTCTTCCAACCAGATCTTATCGCTCTGTTTGGCATCGCCGATTTGGTCCATGACAAAAATCGGATCGCCGCCGTCGTGATAAATTGGCTCAAAAAGTGAGACGGGCTCCTGAATAGCATCTAGGGCAAACACTACCTCTTCCCGCTTTACCTGCAGCGCCTCTGCAATTTCGGCCACTGTTGGTTCTCTGGCATTTTTATTAACCAACTCATCCCGGACTTGCAGCGCTTTATATGCAACATCCCGCAATGAACGACTGACTCGAATTGGATTATTATCCCGTAAATATCTGCGGATTTCACCGATAATCATCGGAACCGCATAGGTGGAGAACTTTACATTCTGACTGAGATCAAAATTGTCAATTGCCTTCATCAGACCGATACAACCGACTTGAAACAAATCATCAACACATTCACCGCGGTTGTTAAACCGTTGAATCACACTGAGAACCAAGCGCAGATTTCCATTGATCAACTGCTGTCGGGCAGAATAATCACCCTTTTGCAGAGAAACAAATAGACTGCGCATTTGTGCATTTTTAAGGACCGGGAGCTTCGCTGTATTGACCCCGCATATCTCAACTTTGTTAATCACAGATGTTGCCTCCCTGTATGGTATGCCAGTACAGCATAAAGTATCTCCCGGGCGGCTTAAAATATGCGGGGGGAACATCCCCATCTTATCCCAGTCTGGCCATCTCTTTCTTAAGACGCACAATAATTTTTTTCTCAAGCCGAGATATATAAGATTGCGAGATTCCCAGATATTCGGCAACCTGTTTCTGCGTCCGTTCCATGCCGTCGCCTAAACCAAATCTAAGCTCCATTATTTTTCGCTCCCGGGCAGAAAGTTTATCCAGAGCGCCCAAGAGCAATTTCTTGTTAACCTGGTATTCAAGATTTTTGTGGATCACATCTGGCTCTGTTCCCAGTACATCTGACAACAGCAATTCATTGCCGTCCCAATCTACGTTAAGCGGTTCGTCAAAAGACACCTCCGCCCGAAGCTTATTATTGCGCCTCAGGTACATAAGTATTTCATTTTCTATACATTTGGAGGCATAGGTAGCCAGCTTGATTTTCTTTTCCGGGTCAAAGGTATTGACTGCCTTAATCAATCCAATCGTACCTATAGAGGCGAGATCTTCCAACCCTATCCCCGTGTTTTCAAACTTTCGGGCAATATAGACCACAAGCCGTAAATTGCGTTCAATCAAGACCCGTTTGACAGTTTCCTCGCCATCACTGAGTTTTTGAATTAAATAAGATTCCTCATCCACGGAAAGGGGGGGCGGCAATGCTTCATTACTACCGACAAAGTCAAAATCTGCTTCCGGCATAATCCAGGCCGTAAGCTTGTAGAACCACAACTTTACCGACCAATAAATCCTAATCCACATCTTTCTCACTTAATATCACCTTCTTCCAAAGAATGAATAGGAAACGCAATCACTGGGTATGAGAGCGATTTTTCGGCTTTACTGCGGATTGCCACAAACACCTGGGTCAACATAATCCGCTGCCCTGCGGCGGCAATTGTAATAGAATCAGGGCGAAAACCTGGTAACATACCAGTTCCGCCCACGGATTTGTAAGGAAAGAGCGCGACCCGGGTGGCCACCGGCGGGGGCGGCGGACGGGTAAAATCCTCCGCCCAAACGGCCAGATCCTTAGCCAATTGGGCAATGACATTTTGCTCGCAGAGTATAACTGGCCATCCGTTCACGGGATGGCGGAGCGTGTTTCCTGAATCCAGTAATGCCTTTGCCTCAACCCTTCGCCCATCTAATGCGATACTGACCACACCCAGGTAGGATACTTGCTTTTTAAAGCGCTGGGCAACAGCGCTAATCAATCCAGCGGAACATAATATAACTATCGAGCCAGCCAAAACCCAGAATACAGATACATTGTCCAATTTGGCGTTACCCAAAACAGTGCCTGATACAGAAAAAATAAAGCTGTAAATCACTCCCCCTGTGAGCTGCCCCACTATCAGCAAGGTCAGGCTGCGGG
Source organism: Bacillota bacterium (assembly GCA_009711825.1). Taxonomy (NCBI): domain Bacteria; kingdom Bacillati; phylum Bacillota; species Bacillota bacterium. The sequence continues at coordinate 18,383 of VEMY01000011.1, forward strand.
CAAACAAGCTTTTTAAACGGGGAGCATAGGCAATCCAGGCCATCGCCACAACGCCACCGAGCCGACAAATCCATTCTATAAATATGTATTGGCTGTACACAAAAAATATGAAATAGATTCCTGTACCGGCCAGGGCCGCCAACAGATACCGCTTCCACCGAGGCGGTTGCAGCAGAATCCAGCCGCCGACAAATATTAGCAGCAAGTTTATCAAAAAATTTATTGTCAACAAGATATCTAAATAAACAATCACCGGGCAACACCTTCCCCCCTCAGAATAGCAAAAAAAATATGCGAAAAATGTCAAAAAAACCGGACAGAACTTAATCTGTCCGGTTTTTTTTTCGCACATAGGCCGGGATTTCGATTTGATTCTCCCTTTCTTCCAGGGGCTTCCAATTTTCCGTTGTCTTTTGTTGTCTTTTGCCCTCGATGCCGGTGGCGATAACAGTGACGCAAACTTCGTCCTTTAATTCCTGATTTATCACCAATCCATAGATTAGATTAACGTTTTTATCGGCGTGCTCCTTAATTATTCTCGCAGCTTCCTTTGCCTCAGTGATACTGAGGTTTTCACCGCCAGTGACGTTAAGGATGACACCTTTGGCCCCTTCAATCGAGGTTTCCAGCAAAGGACTATTGATGGCTACTTTCGCCGCCTCAATCGAACGGTTCTCACCTTTGGCCCGTCCGATTCCCATCAGCGCGGCGCCGGTTTCCTCCATAATTGTGCGCACATCGGCAAAATCCAGGTTAATCAGACCAGGATTGGTGATTAAATCCGACAGCCCCTGGACGCCCTGGCGGAGCACATCATCGGCGATGCGAAAGGCTTCGACAATCGGTGTGCTTTCTTCCACCACCTCATACAACCTGTCGTTGGGAATAACAATCAGGGTATCCACAGCTGCGCGCAAAGCTTCTATACCCTTTTCGGCATATAACTCCCGGCGACGCCCCTCAAAGGAAAATGGCTTGGTGACCACTCCGACGGTGAGCGCGCCCGAAGCTTTAGTCAGTTCAGCGATTACCGGTGCAGCACCTGTACCAGTGCCGCCCCCCATGCCGGCAGTGACAAATACCATGTCCGCACCAGCGACATGTTTTTGCAGCTGCTCAATGCTTTCTTCAGCAGCTTTACGGCCCACTTCCGGGTTGGCGCCTGCCCCCAATCCCCGGGTCAATTTGGCGCCAATCTGGATGCGGATATCAGCCCGAGACATATGCAATGCCTGGGCATCAGTGTTAACAGCGATAAACTCTACCCCTTTGACGCCAGCATTAATCATCCGGTTTACGGCATTATTGCCGCCACCGCCAACGCCAATGACTTTTATATGCGCATATTGCTCCATATCAATCTCTAAAAACTCAACCATTACCGTCCCTCCCTATCCGAACAATTCTGAGAACAATGATTTGATTTTGTTAAATACAGGCCGGCTGTTTCCCTTGCGGGCAGGTTTCTTCTGTGGGACAACCGGGCTCACACCGGCAACATAATGCAGCAAGGATGTACTGGCAGTAAATGAAGGATCTGCCACACCGACCTGACCGGGACGGTAAAGACGGACATTCGTTGTCAGCTTGCTTTCAGCTATTTCCAGCAGCCCGGGGAGCTGACAAGCACCTCCGGTGAGAACTACACCGCCGGTGGGTGGTTGCTGAAAGCCAGCCCTAATCAATTCTGTCCGGATATAGTCAAAAATCTCTTCCACCCGCGGCTGAATATAGTAGACTAACTCAGCAGCCGGAACATCAACGGGTCGAGATGCACCGACACTCTCAATGCTGATTGAACCGTCACCAGCATGTTCCGGACTGGCAGCTCCGTAAACAATTTTTATCTGTTCAGCTTGTGCATAGGGAACCTTTAAACCGTGAGCCAAATCGTAGGTAACTAAATCGCCGCCCTGGGGAATGGACACAAAGTGCCGGAGAACATCATTTTCAAAGATTGATATCTCTGTCACCCCGCCGCCAATGTCAATCAGGGCACACCCCAACTCCCGTTCATCCGGATTCATGGCCAACATACCAGAGGACAACCCCTTTAAGACAATGCCGCCCACCTCTAAATCGGCCCGTTCCACACAACGTTTGATATTTTGCACATAGGTGGCTTTGCCGGTTACAATCAGTGCTTCCATTTCAAGGCGGACACCAATCATCCCCTTAGGATCTATAATCCCATCATAACCGTCGACAACGTATGTAATCGGCCGGATATTGATTATTTCCCGCTCCGGTGGAATTGCCAACACCTGAGCTGCCTGCATTACCCGCTCAATATCCTGATCGGTAATTTCCCGGTCTTCATTTTGAACGGCTACTACACCCCGATTGCGCAATAAGCTGGTCTGGGGTCCGCCAATTCCAACATAAACCTGGTCAATTTCTTCACCAATCATACGCTCTGCCTGCTCTACGGCTTCCGAAATTCCCTTGACGGTAGCATCAATATCAATAATTGTGCCCCTTTTCAGGCCGCTGGAGCGACTCTGGCCGATACCGACAACATTAATCTGGCCATCGCGGTCGAATTCGCCAACTATTGCGCGGGTATTTGTAGTCCCAATATCTAAACTGCATAAAAACTGGTTTTTTGACATCTCTATCCCCCCGCATCGTTCTAAATAATGTATTCAACACATGTTGTATTTTCCCTTTCTATTCGCTTAAAAATTATCATTATCCGCATCTGGCTCTGGAATTTGCTCAGATTCCGACTCTGGGTCAGGTAAAGAATCATCCGGCTCCGTTGTTTCGTATGGGGTAAAACTAACTACACCTTGTTTGCCCCGTAAATCGATCGTTCCCCTGAGTGCTTGTCTCCGCAGTTGAGCCAACATAGCCAGGAGATCATTTACCCTGTCATCTAATTGGTGAGGGCTGGCCAGGATTCGGTAGCCGTCGGTGGTAAATAATTGTAAATTCACCGGATAATGTTCTATATTTACTTCTGAAAGCTCGGTTTCTATCAGCAATAAACTCTCAATCGACCTGAGGGCAGCCGTCACCGAGTCGTGGAGAGACAGGTCAACGCCTGCATCTACACGGATCTCGTGGCCGGTTATGTAGGGCAATGAAAAGCCGCTATTTTCCGAAAGAATTAATCCTGTCTTACTGACTATGTATTCGGAACTAGATTCACTATCGGCAATTAAAGCCAGCGGACGCTGCTCCGTCACTTCAATCAAGATTGAATTGGGAAACTGCCTTTTAATTTGGACCGATTGCAACCAATAATTGCTGAGCAGATCTTTTCGGGCTTGTCCCAGATTGATGCGCCAAAAATGTTCGCCCTCCCGAATCGAGGATTGCATAATCAGCGATTCAGCTTCCAGATTATCAGTGCCTATAACCGTCACATCCGCAATTAAGGCCAGTGGTGATGCCAGGTACAAGGCGCCCAGACCCAGTACAACAAACAAGGTAAAAAGGAGCCAGAACCCATTTCTGGCTCCCCGTCGCTTCTTTTTTACTTTCGCTCTGTGCGGATACATAACAATATTGTCTCTCAAGAGCAAACCCCACCTTCTGTCCTCCGGATATCTGCGCCCAATGAACGTAATTGCTCCTCCAGTGAAACATAACCCCGATCGACATGCTCAATGCAGTCGATTATTGTAGTTCCTTGGGCGATTAACCCCGCTACGGTCAGGGCCGCCCCGGCCCGCAGGTCGGTTGCTTCAACTAGCGCCCCGGTCAATTCGGGGACACCCCTGATAATTGCAGCCCGGTTATCAATGCTAATATTCGCCCCCATACGTCTCAGCTCATCCACATGTTTAAAGCGACCGTCAAACACCATTTCAGTAACAATACTGACCCCGTCTGCCACCGCCAATGCCGCCATAAAAAAGGGCTGCATATCGGTGGGGAAACCGGGATGGGGCGCTGTGGTGATTTTGTCTACCGGCCCCAGACGTTCGGGTCCGGTGACAGTTATCCAGTTTTCTCCTGTTTCTATCCAAGCGCCCATCTCCACCAGTTTTCCGGTGGCCAAAGTCAGATGCTCGGGAATAACTTTTTGGAGTGTTATTGTCCCACCTGTTGCTGCCGCAGCCACCAACAATGTCCCGGCAACAATCCTGTCCGGAATAATATCATATGTGGCGCTGCCCAGTTCCTCAACTCCATCTACTCTGATTTGATCTGTGCCGGCTCCGGCAATTTTCGCGCCTAGCCGGTTAAGAAAGTTTTGTAAATCGACAATCTCCGGCTCCCGGGCTGCGTTGCTGATAATGGTGGTGCCTTTCGCTGTGACCGCTGCCATCATTATGTTTTCTGTAGCGCCCACACTTGGATAGTCAAGGTAGATATTTGCCCCCTGAAGCTGTTTTGCAACAAATTCTATTGAGCCATAGCTTTCCCTGACTGTAACCCCCAGGCGTGCCAACCCCTTCAGATGCAAATCAATGGCCCGGGTTCCAATTGCACACCCACCCGGATAAGTTACCTTTACTCTGCCCAATCTTGCCAGCAGCGGTCCCACAACAATAAAGGACGAGCGCATCTTTCGCATCAGTGGCTCAGGTATTTCGCCGTCGGCAAGACAACTGCTATCTATGCGCAGCACACCTTCTGCATATGAGGCCTTAGCTCCTGAACATTCAAGAATCTCTGCCATAATTTCAACATCTGACAAAGCAGGCACATTGCCAATAGTACAAACACCTTGGCTAAGCAAACAAGCAGCCATTATCGGCAAAGCTGAGTTTTTGGCGCCATGCACATCCATCAAACCGCGTAAAGGTTTTCCACCATTGATTATATATCGTCCCACAGTTCTTCCCCTTTCCCATGCAGCTCTATTCTGAATCATTGTATGCACATGGAAAGTGGGCTGTGTGTTATTTACCCATTCATTGAATACCGGGATATGTTTAATAAAATCCCAATGCAACCGAGGGTAATTAACAATGAAGACCCCCCGTAGCTAATTAGTGGCAAGTTTATTCCTGTCACTGGCAGCGAGCCGGTGACCACGCCGATATTGATACTGGCTTGAACGGCGATTATCGCTGTTAGTCCCAAGGCCAGGAACTGGCCAAAGGAATCGGGCGCGTTCATCGCTATCCGGAATCCCCGCCATATTAAAATCAAAAACAATAAAATTACAGTGGCACCGCCAATAAATCCCATTTCTTCGCAAATAATCGCAAAGATAAAGTCATTCCATGGTTCCGGTAAATATAGGTATTTTTGCCTACTAGCGCCCAATCCCACACCGGCAAAGCCGCCGGAGCCGATTGCCAGCAGTGATTGGATAATCTGCCAACCGTGCTGGGTCGGATCCCGCCAGGGATCAGTAAAGATTAACAAGCGCATCAATCTATACGGCGCAATCCAAATCAACGCCACGATGCCGGGAATTGCAGCCGCAGCCAGGCCAATCAGGTGCCAGACATTAACACCGGCGCCAAAGAGCATGACCACGATACTGCCGACAATTGCCAATCCGGTCCCCAAATCGGGCTGGAGCATAATCAAACCAAAGTTAAGACCGGTGATTAGTAATACGGGCAGCAAGCCACGTCTAAATTGCTGAATCATCTCCCGTTTTACAACCAGGTAATTGGCGGTAAACAAAACAAGGGCAAATTTTGTGAAATCAGAAGGCTGAAAACGCATGAACCCTAAATCAATCCACCGCTGGGCATCTGTTCTTGCTACGCCAATCCCGGGGATAAGCACTAATCCCAGAAGGATAAAATTTATAAAGAAGAACAACTTTACGAATCGACGCCACTGCCAATAGTTAAAATTCATGCAGACAAACATCGCTGCTAACCCGAGAACCACAAAGATAAACTGGCGCCGAAGATAGTAATAACTGATTCCATATAAATACAATGAGTTAACCGAGCTGGAACTGTAGACCATCACCAGCCCAATAGCCAGCAAAACAAAAGTGGCTAAAATCAACAGGGAGTCCGGCGCCCCTTTCCGTTTCATGCTTACCCCCCCAATTTGGATACCAGCTCTTTAAACAGCAATCCCCGTTCTTCAAAGCTGCTAAAAGCATCCCAGCTGGCGCAGGCCGGGGACAAAAGAACACAGTCGCCTTCCCGGGCGTTTTCAGCGGCAATTGCAAATGCATCTGAAAGATCATCTGCCTGCTTGCATGCAGCAAATCCTGCGGCCTTCGCCTGTTGGCATAACTTGTAACCGGTGTCCCCAAATGTAACCATCAGTTTTACTTTATTCGCAAACTGGGCGGTCAATGCGTCAAAATCTGCTCCCTTGTCAAAACCGCCAGCCAATAGAATCACTTTGTCTTCAAAAGATCGAAGCGCAGTTATGGTCGAATCGGGATTGGTTGCCTTTGAATCGTTATAATACAAAACCCCTCCCACTTCCGCTACAAATTCCAACCGATGCTCGACGCCCCGAAAATCCTGCAAACCCTGACGGATCTGCTGAATAGTAACGCCACTTACCTTTGCCGCGGCAATGGCAGCCAAAGCATTGGCCTGATTATGAACTCCGGGCAAGTGTAGAGCGTTCAGAGGGGCAATCGGTTCCACCGCTCCCCGTTCCTCCCAACAGAACCAGCCCTCGCTAATATAAGCGTGAGCGCCGCGAGCAGAACTTAAACTGTAGCCAATGACCCGGCTGGCGCCAGTGGGCAGTGCGGAAAGAAATGGGTCATCAAGATTAAGCACTACATAATCTTCGCTGGTTTGGTTGCGCAACAGACGGGCCTTGGCCGCGATATAACTTTCCATGGTGCCATGCCGGTCCAAATGATCCGGTGTGATATTCGTATAAACAGCCACCCGGGGATGGAATTGATAACAATCTTCCAATTGAAAACTAGACGCCTCTACAGCAAGCAGCCAATCTTTTGACTTGCCCTGACTGATTTTGGTCAAAGGTAAACCGATGTTACCGCCCACAGCAACCGGCCGTCGGCCGTAGCCCAACAAGGTGCCGATGAGAGCAGTGGTGGTGGTTTTACCATTGGTCCCGGTAACGGCAACAACTTCTGCCTCTGTGAGCAGATAGGCCAGCTCTAATTCGCTAATAATCTCAATCCCCTGCCGACGTGCAGCATCCAGCAACGGAATACCGGGTGGAATGCCGGGATTTTTGACAATTAAATCAACCCCGTCCAACAAGGACAAAGGATGACTTCCCAATACAAGCCGAAGCTTGAGGTGTTTAAGCGCCCGTTGATCATCAACGGGCATTTTCTCCAGCGGCGCAATATCAGTAAGGGTCACCTGTGCTCCCTGTTGGAGCAACACTTCGGCCGCCGCAATTCCACTGCGGGCGGCCCCGACAACCAAGACTTGCCTCCCAATAAACATAGCCGCCTCCTGTCAGGTAATAAACCAGATTAATATAGCTAAGCCAGCGAATACCAGCTGAAACGACCAGAAGACCAGACAAATTTTCCACTCACTCCAGCCCAGAAGTTCAAAATGATGATGAAGCGGGCTCATCAAGAAAACCCTACGCCCAGTGAGCTTAAAGCTTGCTACCTGTATGATTACCGATAAGGTCACCAGCACGAAGACTCCGCCTAAAAGCACTAATAACAATTCGGTGCCGGTGAGAACAGCAATCGCGGCGATGGCGCCACCTATACCCAAGGCTCCGGTATCTCCCATAATCACACGGGCGGGATGCAGATTAAACACCAAATACCCTAAAATGCTGCCGGCCAGAAGCAGGGCAAATATACTTACATCGGTCTGCCCCTGGAGCGCGGCCAGCAACGCCTGGGCGGAGAGGACAATCACAGCGGTGCCACCGGCAAGACCATCCACGCCATCGGTAAGATTAACTGCATTCGATGTCCCGACAAAAACGACTGTAATAAAGAGGGGGTAAAAAAGACCCAACTCCAGAGCGCCCACTCCAGGTATGTTCACCACATGTTCAACACCCAGATTGCGCAGCGCCAGATAAACGAAGGCGACCACCAAGAATTGTCCACCGAGCTTAAATCTGGCCTTTAGCCCAAGCGACTGTTTGAGCACCACCTTTAAATAGTCATCGGCAAACCCAACGGCGGCAAAGCCTAGGGTTGCAAATAAAGCCACAAAACCTGCAGGTTCACGAGGCAAAAAAACGAAACCCAAAATTAATGCGACAAGCGCAAAAATTAGTCCGCCCATGGTTGGTGTTCCTGCCTTGGACAGGTGGGTGCGCGGTCCAACATCCCGAATAGTCTGGCCGATCTTCAAACGCCGCAAAAGTGGTATTATCAACCAACCCAAAAGTAAAGAAGCGACAAATGCAGAAATCAGTAATGTCAATTCAAGTGTCATTTTTGTCCTCCATTTTCCAGCAGAGCGACAAGGGTTTCCATTTGAATGCCGCGGGACCCCTTAAAAAGCACTACATCATCTGGCTTCAACATAGCCAACGCCGCGCTAGCGGCCCTGCTGTCGGTATATGTTTGAATCTGTCCGGCATCCAATCCTGCTGCCAGCGCACCGGTGGCCACAGTCTCGGACCAGTCGCCAACGGCAACAAGTAAATCTATGCCCAGATTTGCAGCAATTTGCCCCATTTGATAATGGCTGGTTTCTGTGGACGAGCCCAGCTCCAACATATCGCCGACAAAAGCTACATGACGCTTGCCTGGCTGCCGGAGTAAAACTTTAAACGCGGCCCGCACTGAATCAGGATTGGAATTATATGAGTCGTCAATTACTGTAAGTTCTCCCACATGTTTGATGTTCAGCCGACCGGCGGCGTTCCGGGCAGTTTCCAACCCCCGAACAATTGTCGCCGGCTCCATACCTAACTGAATGCCTACTGTAAATGCCGCCAGTGCGTTGAGGACATTGTGATCACCCGGCATGGGGACAGAGACGTCAATACACTTATCGTCCCAGAAAACAGTAAAATCGACCCCACGCGGGCCTTCCTTAACTTCTCCGGCCCGAAAGTTATTGCCGCGTCCAAATCCATAGGTCAAGGCTGTCCAATCTGAAGCCGTATCCAAGGCATAATCGCGTAGGAAAGGATCATCGCCATTGACGATTAAAATCTTTGGCTCGGTAAGATTGTGGGCCAGTTCCATCTTTGCCAGACGAATATTTTCCCGGGAGCCCAGCTTTTCCAGATGGGAGTCGCCAATATTTGTTATGACCCCGATTCCCGGCTGGCTGATCTCGCATAATCTGGCAATCTGGCCACGGGCATCCATACCCATTTCTAAAACAGCCACCTGATGCTTCTCGTCGAGATCTAACATACGCAAAGGCAAGCCGATTTCATTATTGTGATTTCCCAAAGTCTTTATGGTAGTAAATCCAGCCTCGACAACGGCTGCTATGAGTTCTTTGGTTGTAGTTTTGCCGCTGCTACCGGTGACCCCTATTGCCTGGAGCGCAAAGCGACGCCGCCACCAAGCGGCCAGCTCTTGCAGAGCAATCAATGTATTTTGTACATGAATAACTGCCAACCCTTCGGGGGCTTCGACTGCTTTTTCGACCAATGCCGCTACGGCGCCCCGGCCCAGGCAATCTTCCAGATAAAGGTGCCCATCAGTATTTTCTCCTTTAAAGGCGACAAACAAACTGCCGGGCGCCACTTTTCTACTGTCGATACATGCGCTGGTAACAGCAGCCAGGGGATCGCCGCCCATCAAGCGACCATTAACGACAGCAGCCAAAGTTGAAACCTGAATATTCACTATGCTCACCCTCACAACGTTTACTAACAAACATTAAAGCACCTGTTCATTATAATACATTTAGCCTCAGGCTGCATCAATGTTTATCCCGCATTGTTCCCGATTACAGTCCAGTTAATCAGGGTGGGCAAACTTCACCTGAATTTTTTCACCACTCTTTACCCGGGCCCCGGGCTGGGGAGATTGCTCCACAGCAATACCGCTGCCCAAAGCTTCCATTCGCAGGCTCAGCAACGCAAAGAGCTCGCCAGCTTCCCGCATGGACAGGCCCAGCACACTGGGCACAGTCACTTCATCTTCAGCCAGATCGCCGGCCCCACCGGTATAAATAACAATCGTCGTTTCAATGGGCACGGTTGCTCCCGGCTTTGGCGTCTGGGCAATTATCAATTCGCCATCGCCCTCAATGCGCAGATTGAACCCTTCCACCTCTAAACGTTCCTGTGCCTCTGGAATTGTCAAATTAACCAGATTGGGCACAACTGCCTGACTGGGGATTTCCGGACGCGGCAATTCAGTGTCGGGCGGTATATTCCAATAGCGCATCACTTCGGAGACAATATCCCTAAACACCGGCCCTGCCGTCTGACCGCCCCATTGGGGCCCCCGTGTCGGTTCATCAATCATAACGTATAATGCAATTTGCGGGTCTTCTGCCGGGGCGAAACCAACATAAGACATCATGTAACGACCGGCAAGGTAACCACCGTCGGGAGAGATCTTCTGGGCAGTGCCAGTTTTACCTGCCACCCGATAACCCTCCACAGCGGCAAAGCGACCTGAACCAACCCCCACACCGTCGGCAAGCACCGTCGTAACCTCGTACGCAGTGTCGGAAGAGATCACTTGCCTGATAACCTCCGGTTCTGTAGTTTGAACGACGTTTCCATCCTCATCCCGAAATTCTTTGGCCAGATACGGCCGCATAAGCTTACCGCCGTTGGCAACCGCCGCGGCAGCCATCACCTGCTGAATTGGCGTTACGGCGTTGCCCTGGCCAAATGCTGTTACGCCCAGATCCACATTGCTCATTGTATTTACATTAAACAAAATTCCCGTTGCTTCTCCATACAGATCAATGCCTGTTCGGGAACCAAATCCGAAACCGTGGATATAATTAAACAGCCGTTCCTTTCCCAATCGGAGGCCAAAGGACACAAAGCCCGGGTTACAGGAATTCCACACCACTTCCGGAATGGACTGGGACCCATGGCCGCTATGCCAGCAATGGAGCGTTGTTCCGGATACTGTTATACCGCCACTACAGAAATAACCATCATGTAAACTCACTTCATTTTCTTCCAGGGCGGCAGACATTGTGACAATTTTAAATGTGGAGCCGGGCTCAAAAGCATCGGCAATTAGCGGATTTCGCCAGCTGGAAGCGGGAAAGTCCCCGTAACGTTCAGGGTAAAAATCAGGCCGTGCCGCAAGGGCAAGCACTTCGCCTGTTTGAGGATTCACAGCCAAGACACCGGCCGCTTTGGGCGCAAACTCCTCCATGGCCTTATCCAATTCCCGCTCGGCAATATGCTGAATAACCTCATCGATTGTCAACACCAGGTCATATCCGTTTATGGGGTCCAGATATGCTTGAACACTGTCGGGTAGTTCACGGCCACGGGCATCTGACTCGAAAATTATATAACCGGGTTTGCCCTTCAGTTCCTCTTCATAATAAACCTCTATTCCTTCAAGCCCCTCGTCAACACCGGCGAATCCCAGGACATGACTGGCCAAATTGCCACGGGGGTAAAAACGTTTACTTTCAATCGTGGTTCTTATACCCGGTAACCGTAATTCCTTTACGGCCTGGGCAACTTCATCTTCTACCTTTCGCTTTAAAAAAACCTCAAACATATTCATTTCCATCCGGGAAATTAAAGACTCCTCGCTCATCTCCAAAATTGGCGCCAACAGACGCGCAGTTTCTTCAATGTCTCCCAAATCCGCAGGAATAGCCACAATTGACTCCGCTGTGGCGCTCCCGGCCAACAAATTGCCGTTGCGGTCAAAAATTCTTCCCCGTTGGGGCTGCACAGTAAGCCGCCTATTCCATTGCTCCACCGCCAACCCCTGCAATTCCGGCCCGCGAACAAATTGCAGCCAGCCCACGCGGCCTACCATCGACGTGAGAAAAAAAGCAAAGACTGCAAAGGAAACCAGCAGTCTTTTTCGGACCATTACATATGAGACCCTGTTCCCCACCATAAATCCCTCACTTTACTGATCCAAAAATTTGATTTGCTCCGGGCGCGGGTCATTTAATCCCATCTCGCTTCTGGCAATAGACTCGAGACGCTCTAAACTGGTCAATTGAGCAATTCGTATCTCCAAATGGTGCTGTTCATCAACCAGAGTGGATCGTATTTGCCGTAATTGACGAATTTCAAAATTGTTTTGTGTGATAACTCCGTATCGGTATACCACAAGTAATGCGAGGCCAACAATTATCAAGCTGGTAATTACTTTATACAGCAATTGTACATCCAGCTTATTTTTGGGCCGCACATGCCTTCGGGGCTGAGGTTGATGTCTTGGAAACTGTGGAACGTTTACATGTGCCCGTTTTGCTACTACCATGCTATTCACCCCCGATTTTCTTTAGAACTGAGCTTTTCGGCAACCCGCAGTTTGGCGCTTCTGGCCCGGGGATTTAACTCAATCTCCTGGGACTCTGGAACAACTGGTTTGCGATTTACAACCCGTACCACCGGCAAAGTTCCACAAACGCATACAGGTATCTCTTTGGGACAGCGGCAGGGCTCGGCCTGCTCCCGAAACAACCGTTTGACAATCCTGTCCTCTAAAGAATGGTAAGAAATCACGATAATTCTTCCACCCGGCGCCAGCAAATCTATTGCCGCCTCTAAACCGGCCGCTAAACTATCCAGCTCCCCATTAACTGCGATTCGCAAGGCCTGAAACACTCGCCGTCCAGGATGCCCACCTTTCCTGCGGGCTGCGGCAGGGATTGCCGCCTTAATTATTTCAACTAAATCGGCTGTGGTTACAATCTCCCGATTATTGCGCCTTTCCACAATAAATTGTGCGATTCGAGATGCCCAACGTTCCTCGCCAAATTCTCGAAAAATCCTGGTCAGCTCCTGTTGAGACCAATTATTGACTATTTCCCGGGCAGTTAAAGCAGAGTCTTGGTCCATGCGCATGTCCAGAGGAGCGCTATGCTGATAACTAAAACCCCGCTGGGCGCTGTCTAATTGCCAAGACGAAACACCAAGGTCAAACAAAAATGCATCAATTGGAGCTTGATAATCTGCCAACACCTGCCTCAAATCACCAAAATTACTTTTTACAAACTCAATATTATCAAATTGCTTGAGCCGGGCCTGGGCCGCTGCCAGGGCCTCGGAATCCTGATCAATTCCAATCACCCTTTCCGCGCTGGCAGCTTCCAAAATTGACAAGGTGTGACCGCCGCCGCCAAGGGTGCAGTCCACAACAGTTCGCATCGGCGTTTGTTTGATAAAAGAAATAACCTCGTCCTGCAGTACCGGTAAGTGGGAAAAATCAGCAGCCATTAAAAACCCTCCAGTTTTTCGGCCAATTCTTCAAATTTGTCCCCGGCATCAGAATTAAATTCCTCCCAACGTTCATGGGCCCAGATTTCTATACGGGTGGACACCCCTATGGTAACCACTTCCCGGTCTATTTTTGCATACTCGCGTAGAGAACAGGGTATTGAAACCCTGCCCTGTTTGTCACATTCACATTCAACCGCACCGGAAAACAGCATCCGACTGAAAGTTCGGGCATCTTTCTTGGCCAAAGGCAAGTCCCGCACTTCTTGTGCCAGTTTGGACCATTCTGACTGTTCGTACACGAACAAACAGCCGTCAAGGCCACGGGTGATAATAAATTTCTCACCCAGTTGTTCACGGAAACGGGCAGGCATAATTAAACGACCTTTGTCATCAATGCTATGTTGATATTCACCTAAAAACATGTGCCCACCCCCCACTGTCCACCACTTTCCACCACTTTACCTTTACTATTCTCCCCCCGCCTCCAAAATCCTGCTAACAACAAAAAAAAAACGACTTTTTAAGCCGTTTTAAGCTAAATATGAAAACTAAAATGATCGTATTGTTTACAGAACAACTTCCTCGGGCTGTGGTCTGGATAATGTCAGTAATTTTTCATCGCATTTGGGACATTGCTCAACCGCCGTCGTCGCTGTGTGTAGTCCTTGCAAACCACAATTCAAACATAAAAACTCCACCAGCTCTGGTTTCTGCACCGGAAACAGCCCCTTTCCGTTCGGTAAGTTGTAATTAGTTTTCTCCAAAAGTTCAATCCTCTATTATTAATTATTATTGAGGATGTCAATTTGCTCCTTTAAACTCAGGTCTTCTGAATCAATCAGACGGACTGTGACCTGGCCCGAGGCCAGTTGTTCCCGTTGGAAAGCCAATACCTGAGTGGTAGAACCTGTATTCATATACAGGCGCAGGGTGTTTTGCTGACGCTGGGCAATTGAAACTGTTCCACCTTGGACCCAAAGCACCAAATAGTCGTCATTCAGATACGGTTGGACAGCAGCATACTGCAAATCGCTACCGGTTGCAGCTTCCAAAGCGCCAGCATCAATAACTTCCATAAACACTGTCTTTACCGCCTTCTCCTCTTGCTGCAGCACAACATACTCGACCGGTACAGAATAGATGTATTCTTCTTCATAAGCCAGCGGAACACCCTTTTCGTCAACAAACACCACCTGCAAATCGCCTTCTGTGAAATGTTTCTTTGATATTGTTGCCATCTGATAGCCCGCATCGGCTTGGTTAATGTAAATATTTAGACGTTGGTCGCTATAACTAACCCGCTCAATTCGTCCATGCAAGACATGGATCCCCAAGTCATTAAAGTAATCGACCGGCACCAGGGTCTCCCGGGCAAGTCCCCACCCTTCAACTAGAATTTCCTCATCATAACTTATTCCGCCGGCAACGAAAAACTGAGGCAATGACTGATCTTCAACCTGGCTTTTCCATGTCGGATCTTGATAGACTACGGTAAATGGCAAATCTGCTTCCTGGCCCATGGTGGCGACCAAAAAGTTCGTGAACGAAACTAAGAGCCAAACGGCAAGAACAATACCCAGCAAAACAGCAAGTGTCCATAGCAAGCGCCTGTTTTTACTGAGGAACAACACCAGAAAAAAGTATTTCCCAGACATGTCTATTCCCTCCCCAGTGCAATTTTATTGCCCAGGAGTTTAAATTAGAACAAACAAAAGACAGGCCGCACGGCCTGCCCTAACTAATCAAATCGAGAATCTCGCTATTTTCAATTGGCCCGACATGCTGATGGTATTCGGCACCATCTGCATCTAAAAAGACATATGTCGGTGTATAGCGTATCTGATAGGCTTGAAAAATATCATTGCCATTTCTGTATACTGTGAGGTGCTCATATCCGGCCAGTACGCGCTCCATCCTGGACTGGGAATCGCGGTTGTTAACCAAGAGCAACTTAACGTCTTCCGGCAGTTGGGTAACCAGTTCATTCAACTCCGGCAATTTATCTACACAGGGGGGACAAGATGCCTGCCAGAAATAAAGGATATGCTTGCCGTTAAGATTTCGAAGGTCCAAGTCTGCAGAATCAATGAATTCAGGTAAGTCGCCGGTATTATCTGAAGTAGCGGCACATCCGGCGCTTACCGCCAAAGACATAAGCACAAATAGCAAAATAGCTTTCCGCATAAAGCCCCACCTCCTGTTTAGATAAACAAACCCTGGATAACCTGCCAGAGGTTAAAAAACAACAGTACGCCCATGATTAGCAAAACGACGCCAGCGATACGCTGAATCCAAAATGCCGCACGGCGTGATTTCACGCCAAACCCGTCAGTCCCAAAGACGAGACCGATTGCATAAAACGGTACTGCAAATCCCAAAGAGAAAACGAATAAAAGCAGCATGCCCTGATAAACTGTTTCCTGACTGCCGGCCAACATCAGTATCGAAGCAAGCATTATGCCGATACATGGAGTCCACCCCAAGGCCAGGGTAACACCGAACAGAAAGTAACCAATTTTACTCCGAGCAGGTCGGATATTTATTCCCAGGTGGTGGCTTAAGGCTTTAAACTGTAAAAAGCCCAACATTTGCAAGCCAAAAATAACCAGAACAATACCCGCCACCCTGATAAGGATTGGCTGAATATCAAATAACAACCTGCCGACAGCTGTGGCTCCTGCTCCCAGAGCCGTAAACACAAGCGAAAAACCCAAGGTGAAAAACAAAATGTTTATCGCCAATTGCTTTCGGGATTGGTTGCCTCCCCCACCCAAAAACGCCAGATACACCGGCAACAACGGCAACACACAAGGGGACAAAAACGCGATAATCCCAGCCAAAAAGGCCGCCGGTATGCTCATAAAGTATCATCTCCTATACCCCTAGTGGGTATAGTGTATCACTAAAGCTTAGACAGCGTCAAGACTTATTTGACGGAGTATCCCGCTTCAGTCACGGTTTGCTTAATTTCTTCTATCCGGCTGTCATCGTCAATCCTAATCTGGGCAGTATTGGCGGTCAAATCAATTTCCACCGATTCGACGCCATCCAATTGACCAATCGCGGTCTCCAAAGCCTGTTTGCAATGATTGCAGCTCATGCCCTCAATGTTTAAAGTAATTTCTTTCATTAGACTTCCCTCCGTCTTTTTGTGTAAACAAAATAGCCGATACCAATCAAAATAAAGGCAATACTAATTACCTGGGCAATCCTCAACGGCCCAAGCATCAGACTGTCTGTGCGCAATCCCTCAATAAAAAAACGGCCAATTGAGTAACCAATAAGATACATGGCAAAGACCCGGCCGGGCTGGGGCTGCTTGCGCAGATACCAGACCAGTATACCAAAAATCAGCAGATTCCACAGTGACTCATAGAGAAAGGTTGGATGCCTGTATTCTCCGGCAATATACATGGCCCAGGGAAGATCCGTTGGCGTTCCATATGCCTCCTGATTTACATAATTTGCCCACCGGCCGATTGCCTGACCTAAAATCAATGGTCCCGCTGCAATATCGACAAAGCGGAAGAAATCCATGTTTCGGCGGCGGCAAAACCAAAGGGCGACCAGTATGGCTGCCAGCACTGCTCCATGGATGGCGAGCCCGCCTTCCCATACGGCGATAATTCTTGCAGGGTCTGCCGCATAGGGCGCCCAGTTGAAGGCAACATAGTATAATCTGGCACCGATTAAAGCGACAGGCAAAACGTAAATTAGAAAATCCTCAAAAATCCCAGCAGGGTAGTCAAAGCGTTTGCCCAGTCGCCGCGCAACAAGCAAGCCAATGGCCACCGCGACAGCGATTATGATGCCGTACCAATGCACCCGCAATGGCCCCAGCTCAAAAGCAATCGGGTTAATTAGAATCGCCTCCAATGATTTCATATTTATAGCTTACTTTTGCTTTGGGTTCAATCATGTTAGATACTGAGCAATATTTGTCCAGGGATAATTCTATCGCCCGTTGAACCTTTGCGCTTTCCAGATCTCCGGAAAGCTTGTAGGTCACTTGCACCTCAGTAAAGTATCTTGGATGCTCATCCCGCCTGGTCCCTGCCACAGAAATCTTCAGACCTGAGATTGGCTGGCGCATTTTTTTTAAAGTAGAGAGCACATCGATGCCTGAACAGCCGCCAACGGCCATCAGCAACACTTCCATTGGCGAAGGACCGGACTCAATACCCGCGCCCAGGTCGATAGTAATACCCCGCTCATTAGTGGCTTCAAAAATATTGTCATTCTTTAGGGTCAAATTTACTTTCATTTACAATTCCTCCTTATTAAAACTATAAAATATTCCCGCTGCAAAAGGCCAATACTAACAACAGTTTATTTAAGGGGTGGTAATATGCTGGGCTTTCTTGTACCGCTATTGGTGGCTGCCGCCAGTGGTATGGCGATGACTTTTCAGGGGACCATCAATTCCGCGCTTTCAAAACGAATAGGTGTTGGACCGATGTCGCTGATAGTACATGTGGTCGGCACAATCCTCAGTTTATTTGTAGTCATTGCAGTCACCGGGTTTCCCAGATTGGAGGAGTTTAAAAACGTTCCCCTCTGGGCATATGCAGGTGGGATTCTCAACGTCGCTATTATCGGCGGTGTCGCCTATGCGATTGCCAGGACCGGCGCCACATTGGGAATCAGTGCAATTCTTATCGGTCAATTGACAACAGCGGTGGTCTTAGACCATCTGGGGATTTTTACATTGGAAAGAATCCCCATATCATGGGTTCGATTGGTGGGAGTTGCCTTAATGTTAATCGGCGCCCGGCTTACGATTAATAAATAATTGGTTCTTGCTTTTGCTGCTTGCTATTGTTATAATAAGTGATGTCGCTTACGACTGTCAAATGCGCCTATAGCTCAGAGGATAGAGCACCGGCCTCCGGAGCCGGGAGCCCAGGTTCGAGTCCTGGTAGGCGCACCATCTAGTTTTTTTCAACGCCAGTCGGCGTTTTTTTTGTTTCTCCCTTTTTGTAAACGTATAATTTGCCGTTGGTGTCGAGGACGGCATAGATAGTTTCATTAATTGTGCAATTTGCCTCTTTTATTAAACCCTGTTCCAGCCACTGCACGGTTTTGTCAGCCCTGGCCAAGTTTTCGGTCTGCAGTTCGCCATCAACAACTAAAGGCATCGGCAACCCCTCATAGCCGGGGTTGAGCCCTATATCCCGGGGCGTTACGGGTCGACGATCAGACTTAAGAATCACGCTCAATTTCCCATTTGTCTCCAATATTGCATATTCAACATCCTCAAGATTATGAATGCCCTGTTGTCGCAGCTGAGATATTAAATCATCAACAGCGTACCTGAGTCGCCGCATTTCCGCTTCGATGATCCGGCCTCGTTCGACAATAATACTGGGCGTGCCTTCAATAATCGCCTGTGCACGACGGCTTTTTAAGGTTATAAACGACAGGGTTATCTCCATCAGCACCAAAGTAGCAATTGGTAGCAAGCCATTAATTAACGGCTTGCTTGTGTCTTCCATGGGAATCGCCGCCAATTCGGCAATCATAATCGCCACAACCAAATCAAAGAGGGACAGCTGGCCTACTTCCCTTTTCCCCATTAGACGCATCATGAATAACACCGAAGAGTAGAGGACAACTGTCCGGAAAAACATAATTAAAATTTCTCTGCTCACAACATCACCGCCGCAGACATTTTAGTCTAAGTGTACCCACGCCGGCAGAAAAATAACCTAAGTCATAGGATTGGCGATTATGCACATACTAAGTCCAAACCCATAAGGAGGGCTGTGTATGTATAAGAGTAAATATGCCCGTTATCGTCCCCGTAAGGACATTGGTTTACGGTACAGTGATGAAGAATTCGCTGAAGAATTTGTCGAACCAATTCGTAAGGCAGAGTCAAAACGAAGTCCTTCCCGGCACACAAAACTAAGCCATGACATGGAGTTTTTCCCTGGAGAGTAGGCCCAACGCCTGCTCTTTTAATTTAATCGAGATAAATCGGATTCGTGTACACCCAGGGCCTTTCGGAATGTCCTATAAACGCCTCAACCCGGTATACTCCGGGACCGAGAGCGCAATAGTTTAACTCAGTTCCACGGCAACTAAGTATGCGCTCGCCATTGCGCAATAAATCCAACCTCGCTGGGGCAGGACTTTGAACCTGTAACTCCGCGCCAGCGGAGTTGAGTTTGTCGCCCATGGTGACTATGCGCTTACTGTTTGTGGCCCAAAAACGAAACCCTGACCCTGGAGCGAGATAGTCTGCCGCTATGTAAACACGGCCCCTGCGCAAAGCATTCAATAATAGCTCAGCGTCAGCTTGCGCCTCACCTGTCATTTGTTTTTCCGTCAACACATAATTATTCACCAGCTTCAAGAGCATTTTGTAGCCCAGGACCTCAATCGAAAACAGTCCTCGCCCAAGCCGGGGGCCATGAAGGTCACTGCCGGCAACAGCGGTTACGTGTCGCTTGCGGCACAACTGGTCCCAGCGCTCAAGCGCCAAGGGGCACGGGCCACTGGCGAAGGGTTGGTTGCGATTAAAGAGGTACATCCCTAAAGCCTGCGTCCAACCTTTAATAGCATCCCGCCACTGCGATGTGCAGTTCCAAATCTCCACTGCAACAGCCTCGATATCCCAATTCCGCCACGGGTAGTGACGGCCGCCGCTGACCAAAGGCGATCCTTTCTCAAACGGGTGGGCAATAATTCCCAGGCCACCCTGAGTAGCTACATGGTCAACAACTTCCTTGGCAGCCAACTGTTTACCATCTAAGGGCAAGGGGGCGCCATAGGCAAGGTAATGATTATGGGTGTCATTAAACTCCGTCCCCATTAAAACTAAAACCCGGCCAAAATATTTGTCGCAGTCATAAAACACGTGATGATCATTCAATCCCACAAAATCCAAATTTAACTTATCTGCAAGTTCAGCTATATTTTCCACAGCCAAACTACCATCTGATTGGCTGCTGTGAACATGCAAATTTCCCCTGTACTCAAACATACTGTTACTTCCCCGCGATGGCCAATCCGTTTATCAACAGGGACGGAGACCCGATCATACTACCGCCGGGCAATCCAAAATCCAAATCGTTGCCAACGGCCTCCACATTATGAAACATTTCCAGGAAATTACCGGCAACAGTAATTTGGTCCACAGGGGAAACAATCTCTCCTTTGTTGACCAGATAGCCATTTGCCGCCAGGGAGAAGTCTCCGGACACCGGGTTTGTTCCAGCATGTGTTCCCTGAAGTTCGGTAATAATCAATCCAGAGTCCAGGGTCTGAACCAATTGATCGAAACCTGCTCCGCCGTTTTGAAAAAACAGGTTGGTTGGCGCCACCGAGACCTCTGATTTGTACGAATGCTTGACTGCGTTGCCCGTCGACTCCACCTTGTCTCGTGCAGCAGATTTCAGGTTGTGTAAATAGGTCTCTAGGGTGCCGTCATTGACGATGGCTTTCCTTCGGGCTGCAACACCTTCTGCGTCAAAAGGCGTTGAGTACAGTCCGTCCGGCAATAACGGATCGTCAATAATCGTTATTTGAGAATTGGCTATTTGCCGGCCAAGCTTGCCCTTCAAAAGCGAAAAATTTTTGTGGACATTTTCGGCTGAAAAAATACCGGCAAAGGCGGCTAGAAGACTGGCTGCCGCTTGGTTACGTAGAATCACCGGATATGCGCCTGAAGCCACGGAGTTGGCCCCCAACTGACCGATTGCTTCTCCAACAGCTTCCTCCGCCAATGCATTGGCGTCCAGCGCAGCAAAATCCCGCTCCGATTTGAATTTAAACGCACTGCGGGTTTCACCCTGATCAACTACCACCACCGACAGCCAACAATAACAACCGTTTCCCTTTTGACTCAACTCTAGTCTCCGGCTGTTCACTAAACCTGTCTTGCTTTCCCCGTAGACGAAAGCACAATTGCTCACTGTCTTGACACGCTTATCGGCGGCCAGCGCCTTTGCTTCCAGCTCCCGGGTAAAATCAATTTGATCTTCTGTTGATACTGCGGCCAATTCCGGCGAATAACCGTCATACTGTGGATACTTTTCAGACCCGCCAAAGATCGGAGATTGTTCAGTTTCATCGATGATTAGCGCATTCGCCTTGGCGTCCTCCACAACCATGGACACAGCTTCTCCATCCAGAATCTCAGTAAATGCATAGCCCATCCGACCATTGAACAAACCCCGAAAAGAGTAGCCACCTGTATCAGCACGGGCAAAATCATCCACCTGACCTTGAAAAACTTTAATTTGAACTTGATTGGCGCTTTGATTATATAATTCCACTGCATCAAAGCCCTTATCTTTTGCCATTGCAAATGTCTTGTTTTTGAATTCGTCAAGCTTCATGCCGATCCCCTTTTCCCTTTCTGCCGCCAACCGTCATCTCTGAGACGCGCAGCATAGGTTGACCCACATTGGCTGGGATTGAACCGCTGGCAGCGCCGCACATTCCCTGACCCAGCGCAAGATTGTTTCCTACCATATCGATCTGCTTCAAAACCTCAGCACCGCGGCCGATTAAAGTAGCGCCCCGTACCGGTTCGGCGATTTTGCCATTTCGCACCATATATCCTTCATTTACAGCAAAATTAAATTCGCCGGTTGCCGGATTTACAGAACCGCCTCCCATGTAACGAGCATAGAGTCCATATTCAGTGTTGGCAATAATTTGCTCGGGCGTGGATTCACCAGCATCGATAAAAGTGTTGGACATGCGTGAGGTGGGGGCAAACTTGTAAGATTGGCGACGGCCGGAGCCTGTGGAATGCATGTTCATCCGTCTGCCATTGAGTTTGTCGACCATATATCCCCGCAAAATGCCTTTGTCAATTAATAATGTTCGCTGGGTTGGAGTGCCCTCATCGTCAACATTTTGCGACCCCCAGGCGTTGACAATTGTCCCGTCATCCCAGGCGGTTACCAGGGGCGATGCAATCTGTTCCCCCAGCTTGTCAGCAAATACTGAGGTTTTCTTGGCCACCGAACTGGCTTCAAGACCATGGCCACAAGCTTCATGAAATATAACACCGCCGAACTCATTGTCGATAATCACTGGGAACCGTCCGCTGGGGCACTGATCAGCCTGAATCATTGTCACGGCAATTCTAGCTGCCTCCCGAGCGTAATCACTGATATCAATCCTATCATAGAACTCCAAGCCCATATGGGCGCCCGGGCCGTAAAAGCCGGATTGCTTTTCCGATCCCTTTGCGGCAATCGCCTCAATTGCCATCCGTGTTCGTACCCTTCTGTCTTCCACAAAATCGCCGTCGGTGTTGGCAATCAGCACCTTCTGATCCTCGTCCATAAACCGTATACGAACCTGTTCAATCAGTTCGTTATAGGTCTTGGCTTCGTGATAGGCCGTGCGCATTAACTCAACCCGATAGCGTTGATCTTTGCTCTCTGGGTAGATTCTGATTGGATGCTGATTCTCAAACTCTCCGTGGCGAAACCTCACCGTGTCCGATGAATTCTGATTGTTTAAGGCCTGAGCTGCGTCCCTGGCAACCGTTAGCAGGTTCTCGCGCGTGACTTGGTTGGTGTAGGCGTAGACCGAGTTATAACCGGCAAATACCCGGATGCCGACGCCATACTCCCGTCCGGAAATGCCGGTTTCTACCTTTCCACCAACCAAACCCAATCTGGTACTGTACCGATCTTCCAAAAAAAATTCTCCATAATCGCCGCCGAAGCGCAGTGTTTCCGCCAATACATCGCCAACAAGATTCCTGTCCAGCAAATCACGACCTCCTATCCAGACTTTACATTGCTTCTGCGCTCAAAAACATCCAACAACCAGCCCGTTACTGGTCCCACTGAAAAGGCAGTTATTAGTGTACCCAAACGCAACGGAGTGCCCAAAAAAAGTCCGCCCACAACAAACATACAGTCCTGAAGCACCTTTGCCCGCCCCACAGGTAATTTGAGCCGTTTGCTAAGCACAAACATCATTGCCTCAACCGGCCCTTCCCCCAAGCCAGCGCGTACATAAGTGACAATCCCTGTGGAAAAAATTAAAATTCCGGACGCCAACACCAATATTTGCACCGGCAAACTGGCTGGTTCCGGCGCAATGCCTCGCGCCAAAAACAGGTCCAGGAACCAGCCCACCAGCAACATGCTCATAACTGTGGCCAGACCCGGCATTCTCCGCCCCCAAACGACATTCAGAATGATCAGACCCAAGCCTCCAATTTGGGCGACAACCCCCAGGGTCAGGGGCAGAAAACGTTGCAATCCCAACAAAAACACGCCCCATGGGTCAGGGCCCTCGGCTGCAATCAGCATAGCGAGTCCCAGCGCCAGCAGGGCTAACCCGAAAACTGCCTGCATCAATCTCCAAATATACTTAATTGTCTGCATAGCGCTCGAGTCTCTCTACATCAGTTATGGTAATCTTTCTGCTCTCACTGACAATTAAACCCTCAGTCCGTAAACCACTGATAACTCTGCTCACTGTTTCCCGGGTAAATCCCAATAGGGCTGCGAGACGGCCATGGGTTAACTCGGTGTCTATTATTATACCCTCGGGGACCGGTTTACCATGCTTAACCGCAAGTTCCAGCAGCAAACGGGCGACACGCTCATTAGCGCCGGCGAAAGCCCAGGCCTTTAATTTCTCCTGGGCCGAACGCAGACGTTCACTGAGGACCTGGATTATGTAGAGCGCCAGCGACGGCTGTTCTAAAATCAGATCCGTTACCCCCGCCACGCTTATAAAATAAACTTCCGTTGATTCCAAGGCCTCAGCGGTGGCTGGATAAGGAGCATCAGAAAAAAGAACAGCCTCGGCCAACACTTCGCCGCGGCCAAATATCTGTAATATATGGTGTTTGCCTTCAATACTGGTTTTACTCATCTGTACGCTACCCCGGAGAATATAGAACAACCCCCGAGCGGGTTCCCCTTCGATAAATAGCAATTCGCCTTTTTTGTAAGTCTTGGGCTCCACCAACGCTGCAAGCTGTTTCACCTGCTCCAGGGGTATGTTGGAAAAGAGCTTTATATTCTTTAATTCGGATAAAATTTCAATCACTCCCGTTGGTATTTCCTGTTCCCTGCTTATTAACCAATGATTCCAACTCCCGCAAAAAATTGCCGACATCGCTAAATTGTCGGTACACAGAAGCAAATCGGACGTAGGCGACCTCATCTATCGTTCGGAGCCTGTCCATCACAAGTTCACCAATTTGCTGGCTGGTTACTTCCCGTTCCAGCTGATTACGTATTTCTTTTTCTACATTGTCAACCAAGTGTTCCAGGGTCTCAACAGATACCGGTCTTTTTTCACAGGCTTTGATGAGGCCGCGCAGTAATTTGCCGCCGTCAAAAATCTCCCTGGCCCCATTCTTCTTCACAACTATGATGGGCATCTTTTCTACCCGTTCGTAAGTAGTAAAGCGATTTTGGCAGTGCAGACACTCCCGACGTCTGCGAATCTCAGCGTCATCTTCAGTGCGCCGGGAGTCCACCACCTTGCTTTCTAGAAAATTGCAATACGGACAACGCAATTTAACTCCCCCTTATCTCCACAACCAAAGCCCTGTATCGCGGTCATGTTGACGCACCAAACTGCCACCGGCAAGAACGGTAATCCTCGTTTCTGCCACAAGAATTTTAGTTCCCGGCAGAACATGCCCGCCGCGGAGTTCGCCCTTTTCGTCACCTAGCACTATATGCAAATGGGCAAAGGGTTTACCGTCTTTAATGCTGATATTACCCACCGCTGAAATAATTTCCAGCTCGCCAGCGAGCTTTTTCTCGATATATTCCTGGCTCTTTGAATCATAGTACCCGAAAGTCGCCCCGTCGGCGAACCCGATTAACTGCACATCAGCAGCTTCGATATTTTCCCGGACCGCCAAGCTCTCCAATTCTGACAAGAGATCGCCTCCCGCCGGCAACAGTCCGACCAAAACCCTTTCAATATTAAAACTATACATAGCTTTACCTCCGAGTTTATTAAATTTTTTACTGAATTATATTAATTGTTTCCACCACTTGCGTCTTAAATCCGCCGGTCGAGCAGTTTTGGAGTGCAAGGACAAAATACCTGTCAATACCTCCAACCGTTCCTTCCAATTGGCCGGCAGTTCCCCAGTTGCACAATACCCTTGGAGGAAGTATTCCCAGAAAAAAAGTTCTTCTAAACCAATACTTCCGGGGTTAAGCCGCGCCAAGTCCCATAGGGGATCAAAGATCATCGCTCGGGAAAAATCCATGAAAAATAAAGCGCCGTCAGCCAAATTAACTTGCGGCCATTGACGAAAATTGAGCACCAAAGCACCACCGCTTTCAGTCCACAAACTACTGATAATCTCACTCACTTCGCGCTTGCGTCCGCCGTTCATACTCATATTATTTAGGTGATGTAACATTGCAGCCACAGATGGTTTAGTGTTGCTGCCCAACAGGCCAATCCGTTCTTCACGAATTGAATGACCCATCCCAATTGCAGCCCCCAGGCGGCGAATCAACTGAATTTTTTCCGCCCGCGACCCTTCGAGCAGACGGGGTTGATAGGGCTGCAGTCGCATGTGATTTGCCATCAAAACATTGAAACCACGTAGGCGAAACTCTTTACAGATGCTGGGCGCGATGCCCAAATGACCAACTTTTGCCAAGGCTGCCCGCTGTCTAGAGATTGTCGGAACATGTGGGGAAACAAAGTATGTATGCAGCGGTTTCTCGAATATTGTCATGGTGGCGGTACGAATTTCCGCCTTGTTCCTCCGTAAAATCAATGGCAGCTTCACTGTCGTTACCTCCAAACACACAAGCTCAGTTAGTATATATTCGCTTTTCGGAAAACCTTTCCCTCCCCGAAGCAGGAATTATTTACTCCTGAGCTACCAATACTAGGGTTGCAAAGGAGCTGATGAAAATGTCAGATATCCAGACTGCTCTGGATCGAATCCCCTGCCCCGTGGGAGTTGTGCTGCAGCCACCAGAAGTCATCACAGTATCCTGGTTTACTCAAATTTCACGCACCCCGCCGTTAATTGCTCTAAGTATTGCTCCCCAAACATCGGTCACACCGTCTTTAGCCGCCAAAAAAAAGTTCACCTTGGCCATATTAAGGGGTGACCAAGAAACTGTGGCGAGAACTTGCGGACATCATCAAACCCGGGAACCTGATAAAATCAAGGCCGCCGGGTTGGAAATAGTAAATAGTGAAGCATTGACAACACCTTGGATAAAAAATGCCTTGCTCAACTTGGAATGCAAAGTTATCGAAGAGAATCTACATGGCGACCATGTGCTATACGTGGCGGAAGTGACTGGGGCAGTAGCTTCCGAACAAAAGCACAGACCACTGGTCTTTGTGGACCGAGACTTAATATCCCTATAAAGTCGCACATTTAAGACCCTGCTCACGCAGGGTCTTAGTGCTTCCATTGCTGCCCCTAACAACGTCTACATATTTAATTTAGTTTTGATTCTGTCAAATACCTCCGAGAACTCAGATCTGAGCTGTAACTGGCCGACATCGGCTTCTTGCCGGAGGTCAGGTCGCAACGGCAATTGACCCAGGACTTCGGTATTTAAATCTTTGGCCATCTTCGCTCCCCCTCCGGCCCCGAACAGTTCATGCCGATGTCCGCAGTCCTCGCATTCAAACCAGGACATGTTTTCTACAACACCCAATACACTGGCATTCATCTTCTCAGCCATCACCGCGACCCGGGCAGCAACTTCCGCCGCGGCCGGTTGCGGAGTTGTTACAACCAGGATATGTGTTTTAGGAAAACGTTGCAAAACATTGAGGGGCATATCACCGGTGCCCGGAGGCAGATCCAGCAATAACAAATCCACATCGCCCCAGGTAAAATCATTAACAAATTGGTTCAGAGCTTGACTGTACAAGGGTGAACGCCAGATCACCGGATTATCTTCAACAAAATACCCCATGGAGACAATCTTTACCCCGCCTGCTTCCCCGGGAAACAGATTCTCATTTTCATCATAATATGGTTGCGTATCGGCGCCCATAATTTGAGGAATACTGTAGCCGTGCAAATCAGCATCAATAATGCCGGCACTGTGTCCGGCTGCTACAGCTGCCAAGCCGAGACTGGCAGTAACTGTGCTTTTGCCTACCCCGCCTTTGCCGCTGGCAATTGCTAACATGTGTTTGAAACTCATGTTCTCAACCTCCTGTCATCATCTGTATATAGCATGTGACAATTGCTTAATTTTCACCCTTTTTTTTGTACAGGGCATAACAAGCAAGTGTGGAAGCCAATAAGACACCAAAATGAATCGCAAGTATCTTCACAGCGGACTCAAAGAAAAACACTTCCGGCAGCATGCGGATCATCAGCGATGACCACGGTAACAGCCACAAATCATTGTCAAAGAGCAGCAAATGAAACCAAGTAAAAGCTTGGTTAAAATCTATAAACATCAATGCCAGAAGCACCAACAACAAACCAGCATTGATTAAAAAGGCCGTGAGCACTCCCTTAAAAATCCTTCTCTCGCGGTGTCGCCCGGCAAATAACCAGATGGAAAGCGGCAGGAGCGCAAGCACACTGAAATTTCGCACCTGACGCCCGGCGTTAAACAAATCCTTTACGTCTACCATATGCAGTTGTTCACGTTCTCCGTAAACATAGCGCAGTTCACCATCAACAACTGCCTGGGGATTAAGGACATCCTGACGGTTCCGCAGATAGTTAATAATCTCCCGTGTAACATGCTCGAGATTTTCCATATCCATTCCGGTGGCTTCAACCACCTGGTGCCGCTCATAGGCGCTCAAATAATGATTGATGTTAAAAGCCACCAATTCCACCGCAGTTAACAGCACTGTCAGCGACAAAAAGATTGCAAATAATAAAAGACCAATTTTGGTTTTTAACATACCTTGTTTCTCCTCCCCGCATCATGTCACTGGACATCCAAGTCGTCTAGCACCAAAAACAGTTCCTGGCGTACTGCGCGCAGGTCTTTTAGATGTTTAGCGCCAAGGGTACTGTCAAAGTCAGTATTAAGTCCAGCAAGCCAGCTGTCAAGCGCTTCTATCTGTGTAAACAAGGCAGCATGGGCAGAACGCAAATTAGAATCCACGTCTTCAGGGAGTTCGATTGTCAACGCCTCTTCGATATAATGCCGGGCAATTTCAGCATAACTCAAGGCGTCGTCGATGGAATCTGCTTTGACAGCTAAATCCAGATATGATTCAGTCTGCACGCATGTTTCCAACAATCCGGTTCGATATCGT
This sequence comes from Bacillota bacterium, assembly GCA_009711825.1. Classification (NCBI taxonomy): domain Bacteria; kingdom Bacillati; phylum Bacillota; species Bacillota bacterium. The sequence continues at coordinate 46,817 of VEMY01000011.1, forward strand.
TCCAAAGAGTCCAGGGGCGAACAAGCGGCCACCAATATAAGCAAAATACTCAAAATCATTGCGGGGAACACCCTGCGCAGCATATTCATCACCTCGTCTGATAGTTTCGGCATGAGCAGGAGCTATACCTGCCACTAAAATGGTATAGCATTGGTTTCCAAAAGACAACAGTATTTCCTCACATATTACATAAAAAATTTTGGAAGTTTAAGTGCAGGAGGTGATATTTTGTTCAAGCATGAAAAACAATTATTGGAGAATGTTCAAGTAGAGGCGCCAAACCCCAACTATGCTGCAATGCTGCAAGAGCAACTGGGCGGACCTCAAGGTGAACTAAAAGCGGCTATGCAGTATCTGGCCCAAAGTTTTCGAATTAAAGATCCGGAGATAAAAGATATATTTCTGGATATAGCAGCCGAGGAACTAAGTCACATGGAAATGGTGGCCACAGCAATCAACTTGCTAAACGGACATGACCCCCAAGCGGTCAATGCGACAGTGGGCAATATTGAAGCCCATGTTCTCACTGGGCTCAACCCGATGCTGAACAATGCGTCCGGACAATTATGGACAGCCGGTTATATCAATGTTACCGGTGATTTACCCGCTGATCTCTTGTCCAACATCGCGGCTGAACAGAGGGCGAAGGTCGTTTATGAATTGCTTTACAGGCAAATCAATGACAAACATGTCCGCAATATGATTGACTTTTTGCTCAACCGCGAAGAAGCCCATAATACTATGTTCAGAGAATGCTTTCAAAAAGTCCAAGACACTGGCTCGACCCGGGATTGGGGGGTGGACGAGGATGCACGTCTCTACTTCGATTTGTCCACACCAGGAAACTATGTGGGCAAAAAACTGGAAAATCCTCAGTCCCCATCATTTAACAGTCCGCAGCGACCTCCCGGACAACATTAGCACAACAACAGCCGCTCACAAAAAGAGCGGCTGTTATAATTCCTGGAGTTTAGGACAATAGATGCTTCTGAATCGCCAGAGCCAGTCCGTCCTGGTCATTGGTGCTTGTTACATCATCTGCGATTGCTTTTACTGCATCAGTGGCATTGCCCATGGCGATGCCAAGACCTGCCCAGCTCAACATGCTCATATCGTTCTGTTGGTCCCCGATTGTCATCACCTGGTCGCTTGTGAGACCTAGCTTTGTTGCCAGTATTTCAACCGACCGTCCTTTATCTGCTCCTGCGCCACAAATGTCCAACAGGGTATGGTCTGTAAAAACAGGAGCTACTCCCTCAATTGACGAAAAATCTTCCGCAAGTCCGGCCAGAAATTGTGGCGTTTGCGAATATACCACCAACTTATAGACCGTCACATCGGAATTGATCACGGTATACGGGTCATCTGTGGTCAATATGTCCACCCGTTCATCCGGAGCAAGGGTAGAATTCCATTGTTCCACTGCCGGTAGGCGGGGATTATCCGGTGCAGAGACGATGAAATCATTGCCACAAGTTACAATCCAATGGGCATTAGCTTGTTGGCAGCTGTCCAGTATCTTTCTGTACGCCGGTTTAGGCAAGGGGTTTTCAAAAATTATCTCACCGCTGTGCATATCGCGAACCAGGGCGCCATTACTGGATATCAACGGCAAATCAATTTTCAAATCCCTGGCCAAAGACCAAATACTCTTGTCCATTCGACCGGTGGCAATCGCCACCATAATCCCCCGCTCATGGAGAGCGGAGATTGCCCGGCGATTGGCCACTGACACCCGTTTTTCGCTGTTAAGACAGGTGCCGTCCAAATCTGTAACCACTAATTTGATTGTCATGCATTTTCCACTCCCGAGAAATTCTAAAACCATCATAACATATTCTTGGCCCGATGAGCAGACCTAAACCGACAATAGAGCCAAGGTCAACAACAGGGTGCGTTGGAGCAACTCGCCCCGATGCACACATTCATCAGGAGTGAACAAGTCCCTGCTGGCAGGCCCAAAGCCGCAAACAACAGGCACTTCCGGCGGGATCACTCCTGCTGCCGACGGGAGCAGCCCGGATTCTGTTCCAAAGGGCAGCTTCCATTCGAAACTGATTCTTTTGAGCAGTGACAGCAAATCCTGATTGACAAGTGAACGGTTAAGGGCTGGGCGCTCTTCAAGTTTTTCCACATAGCAGACAGTTTCTGAAAGTTCATCTGCCGGTGAAGTGAAAAGGCGACGAATCTCAGCTTCCGCCGCGTCCGCCAGCTCGGAGCAGAGGTATGTTATATACACTGTTGTCCGTATTCTATGGGGAAGCAAAACGCTATAGCGTTCAGATTGTACGTCCTGAACAGCTAAACTCAATTGCTGATTGGGCTGGCTTAGTGTTCCAAGCTCTGTGGCCCGTTTCAAAAACCAGCTCATAATATCCTCCGCCCCTCGGCGGTAGCCAATGCGGCGGGAGGCGCCTTCAACCAGGATGCTGAATTTCCGCAGCCCCCGGCGCTGGTCAACAATTTTTCCCCCTTGAAAACCCGGTTGAAACACAATCACCCTTGCTGCCTGGCAAGCGGCTTGCTGTAGCAACGAACTGGAGTAGCGCATGCCCCGGCCTTCATCTGTATAAACAAATACCCCAACCGGTTTCTCATGCAAAGAGTCTGTCGACAGTAATGTCTTCAGTGCGAACAGAACACCAGTCAAACCTGCCCGGCTGGAGGCCACACCCTCGCCATACAACCATTCAGGTTCCCGGCGGAAAGGCACTTGCAAGCTATTTATCTCCCGTGGGACATCAATACACAGCACCAACAGCGTTCCCCCCGCTAAACCGGAGCGGGTCTGCCAGGTCCACGCCGATTGACGATTGGTAAACTGGGCGTTGGACTCCATATCCAATAATTTCATTTCAGCTTCAAATTTTCTTAACACCGTTCCTAATCCAGTGGGATCCCCGGTTCTGCTTTGAAGATTTGTCCAAACCTTCAATTCTTCCTCTAGATAATCCCGATTTTGCACCAGATATGTAAAAGCGGACTGTCGCACATCTGATACCTGGTCCAGCTTCCCAGCCTCCGGTATCAAAGGACCAAAATATCGTTGGCTGGCAATCTCAATTAATCGGTTCGTCAGCGCCGTATAATCCAAACCTTTTTGGGCCGCGGCCATAACATATGACCCGCCAGGTCCCAAGCTGGCCATGGAGTTGATCTCCAAAATGTAAGGGTTTCCTGCCCGGTCCAAGCGGAAATCGACCCGAGCGCTGTCAAAACAGCCCAGAGCTTTAAAAGCTTGAACAGCCAACTTTTGGACTTGTGCAATTTGGTCGGGACTGAGGTCCGCAGGACACACCTTCTTTATCCTGTCGGTACTTTGCCCAACCTTATCCTCATGGGTAAAGATTGCCTCCCCGCGCTCAAAAATTACCTCTACCGGCGGCAACGCTTCCACCGGTGAATTGCCAAGCAAGCCAACATTAATTTCCCGACCTTCGATGTATTCCTCGACAAGCGTAACGGCGCCCATGGTCTCATAGATTGTGCGCACTCCTTCTCTCAGTTCATCGGCATTGCGCACAATCCTCAATCCCATGGAGACCGCCTCATCCTTGGGTTTTACGATTAACGGAAATTTCAGTCCTTCAGGCAGTGGAAACTGAAAATCCGGCGTTTCTAAAACGGCGAATTTGGGGGTGGGCAACCCTTTCTGCAGCATAACCATCTTCGTCAGTACTTTGTCCAGTGCGATTGCATGGGTCTCGGGTCCGGAGCCGACATAGGGGATGCCCAGCATCTCCAAAATACCCGGTATATGAGTATAGCGGGCTCGCCCCTGGATGCCGTAGCTGAGATTGAAAACCAGTCCCGGCCGCTCGCCGGAAATTACAGCCGGCATAAAATCCTCTAATGCATGGATGATGTTTTTATCCCCTTCAAATGCCTGAACCTGATGACCGCCAGCCTCAAGCGCAGATTTTATGCGGTCAATCGTTTCCAAACCGTACTTCTCCCGGTTGGGAACGCCAAACAAATTAATAATCGCCTGACTGTCGTGATTATAGACAATTGCAATCTTCACCGGTGATTACCCCCTTCATTCCTGAACTGCCTGGATTAATATTGATTATATTCGGTTTGCCAAAATTTATCTACACATCCCTTTGCATATACAATACCTACTTGCTATAATAATGTTATGGGGCTGTAGCTCAGTGGGAGAGCGCTTGACTCACATTCAAGAGGCCGCAGGTTCGAAACCCGCCAGCCCCACCACCTTTCATGCATAACAGGGCGAAAAGCCCTGTTTTTTTATCCCCTTAGTAATATTGACACCCCGAGCTGATGCTGGTATACTCACAGCAAAAAAACAGAGCATTTTACTAGGAATTGAGGCAAAGATAATGTTTACTTTTTTCCTTATGCAAATCAAGACAATTCGTTTACATGACCCGGCTGTCCGCTCGGTATTAGAAGTACTTTTTTGCTACCCCGGTCTTCATGCCCTGATGCTGCATTATCCCGCCAACTGGCTGTGGCGACTGGGATTCTGTTTGTTGGCAAGAGTAATCAGCAATCTAAACCGCTTTATCACAGGAATTGAAATTCATCCCGGTGCACAGGTTCACCCCAGTTGCTTCATCGACCATGGAATGGGTATCGTAATCGGGGAAACGGCAGAAATTGGAGAGAATGTACGCATCTATCACGGTGTCACCCTCGGCGGAACCGGCAAGGATAAGGGCAAGCGGCATCCCACTGTGGCCGCAAATGTCCTGATTGGCGCTGGCGCCACAGTACTGGGGCCAATTCATGTCGGTGAAAACTCCCGAATCGGCGCCGGGGCGGTAGTGATGCATGATGTGGCGCCGGGAACGACAATGGTTGGGGTTCCTGCGGTCCCGGTTCAACGCGGCAGACGTATTCACCGTTGTGAACTCTCCGAACTCCGTTCCCGAGTTGAAAACCTGGAAAAACTGCTGGAGGCAAAACATGAAAACTAAGATTACTGATTTAATCGGCAACACTCCCATCCTCAAATATTGTGAAAACTCGGAGGCGGCAGCGATTTGGGTAAAATTGGAGAACGCCAATCCCGGCGGTAGTGTTAAAGATCGAATCGCCGCCGCGATGCTGCAAGCGGGAAAAGCCAAGGGTCTCATTACTGAAGCAACTATCGTTATTGAAGCTACCAGTGGCAATACCGGCATTGGCCTGGCAATGGCGGCGGCGGCCCAGAACCTACCCTTAACTCTGGTGATGCCGGATACCATGAGTATTGAACGCCGCCAGCTATTAGCTGCCTATGGCGCCCGCCTGGAGCTAACTCCCGGAAGCAAAGGCATGAAGGGAGCGCTTGAGCGCGTCAGCGAACTTGTGGCTGAGAATAAAAATTACTGGCATGTAGATCAATTTTCCAATCCAGCCAACCCTGCTATCCATTACTCCCAAACCGGCCCCGAACTATATCAGCAATTAGCGGGAAAAATCGACGCGCTAGTTTTAGGGGTCGGCACCGGCGGCAGCTTGACAGGCATTGGCCGCTACCTCAGAGAACGAATCCCTGAATTGAAAATTTTCGCTGTGGAGCCTTCCCTTTCTCCCGTGCTCGCCGGCGGGCAAGGGGGGCCCCATCCTATTCAGGGCATCGGCGCTGGCTTTATTCCAGCGGTGCTAGACACCAGCCTGATTGATCAAGTCATTGCGGTTGAAGCCGAAAATGCCTTTGCAACAGCCCGAAAAATGGCCAGAAAGCTAGGGGTGTTGGCAGGCATTTCATCCGGTGCTGCCATCTGGGCAGCCACCGAAGTTGCAAATACTCTGGGCTCGGACAAAAATGTCGTCACCCTGGCCCCGGATACCGGAGAACGTTATTTATCAACTGAGTTATTTTCACAATAGAATGTGCAAAAACGGGCCATGACCGAAGCATAATCGGGTCGGCCCGTTTTATGTTATACTCCGTGCCCCCCCTGCGTATGTATAGTTATACTCGACGGGAGGGGATCAAATGAAACAAATAATGCTCATTGGCGACCTGGCACGATGGCAGCCGGAAGCTGAGTTTATCCATGATATGCTCAGCTTTACCGGTGTGCGGGTAATCACGGTGAATTTAGGCAATGAAAGTTGTAATGCGGATCTGAATCGTGCTGATGTGCAATATTTGTTTGACAATTCGGAGCTGGCCGTGGCAATAGAAAAAATGACTAAGAAATTTTATGCCCAGGGCATAGTCGATGGAGTCCTCTTTCTCAGCTCCGGCCTCAAAAGCGATACATCCTTACACGATGCCGTCTTTTCCGGCTTTCCATTTGGGATTCCGAAATTTTTGGTGGGTGACCCCGGCATCACACCACTAGGCGGACGTGATATCGTTAAAATTCCGATTCCGGGTTCTTCCGGGAACTTCAATTCAGTCCGGAAGATTACGCTCTCCAATGCTGTATTTGCCCTCAGCGGCATGACCCTGAACAATATCTGCAATTACGGTTCCGCACAACCGTTGGTAGGAGTGATAACTTCTTGCAATCAGAATGAAATCAACCGCAAACTACAGGCAAAAGGTCTGAATTACATTGGTTTTGATGTTTCAGATCCATTGCTTCCGCAACTCATTAAAGATGGATTTATCCACGGTATCTTGATTATTAAAGACACCTTGCCCCCCATCCTGATTGAGGTGGTTAAAGCAGGGGGTATCCGCGAAATCCCTTTGGTGATTGGGTGTAAAGACCCGTTTACAATCTGTGAGAATCTCCCCGATATTGGAGCAATAAAAATTCTCCACACTTCAGGCAAATCGCCCGTAACCTGCAAGCAAATCAGTTTTCACCCTATAAACTGTGTGTACGCCAATGAAAAATTCTTTTCAGCTGCGATTCACTTGCTCCGCAAATCAT
>VEMY01000012.1 GCA_009711825.1 Bacillota bacterium
GGATAAACAGAAACTTCCTCCAGTTAGTGCGCGGCGATTTCAGAAACCGATAGACGGTATCTTTGGCTACGGCTTGGGTACTCGATAACAGGCGAAGAAATGGTTTGCCAGTAAAGGCCAGAGAGAATAAACACATCACTGCTGGGAATACCTTTTTCTTTGCGTCCATTAGATTGAGTCAGAATGGTTGTGATGCGGGCTTCTTTCAGAAAAGCTGAAATTGAAGACTGGACAGTGTTTTCATCAAGCAGATTATTTGGTAACATGATAGTGCAAGGACACCCTTTCGCTGGTTGTTGGGGTTTAGCACTTCCATTTTACCAGCAAGGGGTGTTTTTGTACACCTTTGAGGCCAATAAAGTCAGGGGATTACAGGTGTTTTACACCTGCGAAACTTGAGTTAATTATTCAGACACAAATTATCAACTGCTGGGCGGTATAGTGGAAAATGTAACTGGAAGAGGTATCGGCGAAGTGTTTCAGGACTATATATTTAAGCCACTCAATCTAAAGAACACTTATGCCTTTCAGGACATAAATGACACAAGTCCTGTACCTTTTTATCATAAATCCCAGGTAATCCGTGCACCAAAGTATATGGCATCGGTTACTGCAGAGGGGGGAATTGTCTCCACCGCTGGAGAAGTAATGACTTTCCTAAAAGCGTTTTTTAATGGCTATTTTTTCACGCAGGATGTTATTGCAGAGTTAAAGACAAACTGGAATATGATTTTATTCCCAGGGCAATTTTACTTTGGGTTGGGCTTAGAGAAGTTATGGATACCAAGATTATTTTCTCCATTTAAACCTATAGGTGAAGTGCTAGGTTTTTGGGGCCAGACTGGCGCCTTTGCGTTCTACAATCCAAAGACTGATTTGTATTTTACCGGAACTGTTAACCAAGCAAGCGGTTTAGGGCATGGCGCTGCTTTCAGCGCTATATTAAAGATAATTAAAACGGTTTAAATCCAGGTCCCTAGCCCTTTCGTGATAGACTCTGCATCTATGAGGGTTACCACAGAGATGCTCATAGAAAGAACAGCGTGCCCACTTTTTATCAAGTGAACACGACTGTTCTTTATCTTTTATTTACGCATTCTTCTTATCAGCTTGCCCCCGAACCACCTTGGTCCTCCTGTTTTACCCAAACCTCAAGGCCGTCAAAGGGGTTGGCTGTACCAAGATATAAGTCGTTGTTTTGAGCCAGGTAAAGCATTCGGACACCATAATTGTGTGGATTTCCCAGCCCATTTAGGGAGACAGGTGTCCAATTGATTCCATCCCTTGTCTTCCAAAGATCAAACCCCAAAAACCATTTGCCGAGTTTCATCAGCAGTCTCGAAATTGCCTGCAACAAGTTATCCAGAGGCAGATTAATCTGGAGGCTGTTGCTTTGACTGTTGGCTGATAAAAGGGCACAAATAATTTGAGGCAAAAGTGGGATGAAGGGTGGGACAAGAACTGACCAGCTGAAGGTGCCCAGGTACAGTTCATCACCTTGTGCCTGCAGTTGCCAACAGTAGGCATTGCTAATATTGCCAAACCCAGATGAATAACCGCTTAATGGAAGTCCTCGGGTGCCGGTGCTGGGTTGGGTGGGCACCACAGGATCGCCACCGACAATCAGCTCCCAGTTGTCGTATTTGTCTACCCTAATAACATCGAATCCCTTTGGCGGGACGAGTTGCTGTTCAGGGTTGATGCTGAGGACTCCGGCTTCAATTGCAGTTCCCAGATAGATATAGTCCTTGAATACTGCCAATGCCCAGGGGTGTTCGTTTCTAGCGTCGCCGGCGCCTTTATCTACCACCAGTTTCCACTGATCTCTTTCCGGCTCAGCTCCCAATGTGCGCCAGAGTTCAAACCCGGTGTATCGCGCAGTGCCGACATAGAGGTGATCGTTATAGCTTAAGATTAGATCCACATTGCCCCGGGGGTTTCTGTCGGGGGCACCATTGACATCTACCAGTTCCCAACCATCGCGCTCGGGATCATAGCTACTATATAGCTGGATGCCGGCCTGGCCCATAAGGGGCAGCGCCCCCATGTACAATTTGCCTCGGTGTTCAGCCATATAGCGGGTGGAGAATCCTTCGATGTCGTTTTCCAAGAGGCGCCAGTTCAAACCATCTGTTGATTTGAGCATAAATAAGTTTGGTGTCAGGGTCAGGGCGCCAGCGTAGATAGCAGTCTCCCCGTCAGGGGTAGTATAGGTAACCATGAACCGGAACCCGAGATTGACAAAGTACTCCGGGGTGCGGTAGACCCGCTCCCAGTTTCCGCAACCATCTAGTGGGTAACGCCAGATTTCGCCAGCCATCATCGGATTTTCCGGAGTCAGTTCTTCTGGGATTGGTATGTCACCCAGAACCTGATTGGCGAAAATTGAGTAAGGGATGTTTCTTGCTGTGCCTACATACAGATAGCCGTTTAGCTCTGTCATCGACCAGGCATAATTATTCTGCATGGCGTTATCCGGATCATTGGCATCGAGACCATTGACGGGCGTTATTTTCCTGAATTTGCTAAACTTTGGGTTGAAGGCTACGTTAACGTTGGTTTCCATACTGAGTCCTCCCTTGTACGGTATATTATTAATAATGTTTCTGGAAGGAACCCAGTTTTTGAGTGTAGGTCGAAATGCCCTTGAATATCTTTATTGATCAGGAGTCCGGTATATAAACAACCAGTTAATCGGGGCAGGAATTGATTCTGGCAAGGGAGAATTTAGGGACATAGTAAACTAAAGAAAGGTTGTTAACACCAAAATGATTATAGATTTAAGTCATTGCATCGAGGATAAGATGCCGGTGCATCCTTATGACGAGCAAGTACGGGTGTATCAAGATATGGATAGGTTACACTTAGTTGGACAGATTCGTTAAGGTCATATAAGCTTGATTCAAATAAAACTATAGGAGAATCAAAATGACCAAGCGAGAAAGAAGGACATTCTCACAAGAGTTTAAAGAACAAA